>JBILGF010000210.1:0-6111 GCA_044351195.1 Burkholderiales bacterium | reverse complement strand
TACACGCTGCTCATGGGCCATGTGAACTCGAACGCGATCGCGCCCAACGTGTTCCGCCGCATGCCCTACGACACGCTGAAGGACCTGTCGATGGTGCTGTACGTCGGCTACGTGCCCAACGTCCTGGTGCTGCATCCATCGCTGCCGGCGAAGTCGGTGAAGGAACTGATCGCGCTTGCTCGGTCCAGGCCCGGGGCGCTTACCTTCGCGTCCTCCGGCACCGGCAGCACCCAGCATCTCGCAGGCGAGATGTTCATGAACCTCACCGGCACGAAGCTGATCCACGTGCCGTTCAAGGGCAGTGGCCAGGCGATCCAGGACCTGATCGGCGGCCATGTATCGCTCAATTTCGACACCATGCCGCCGGTGCTCGAGCACATCCGCAACGGCAAGCTGCGTGCGCTGGCGGTGACTACCCCGCGCCGCGCCAGCCAGTTGCCCGATGTTCCGACGCTGGAAGAACTCGGGCTGAAGGGCTTCGAGATGACCAACTGGTACGGACTGATGGCGCCGGGCACCACCCCGCGAGCCTTGGTCAACCAGATCAACGCCGACGGCAACCGCGTGATGAAGGAGCCGGCGATCCGGGAGAAGCTGGTGGCTGTCGGCACCGACATCGGCGGCGGCACGCCGGAGGAGTTCGATGCCTTCCTGCGCACCGAACTGGCGAAGTATGCGCGGCTGGTGAAGGCGACCGGAGTGGTGGTCGACAACTGAGGGGTATCCCCCGGGGCGGTTCAGTGCCCTGCCGCCCGCCGCTCGATCGTGATCCCAAGCTTCTTCACGCCCGGCATCAGGTTCAGCTTCGCGAGCGAGAGCCGCAGCCGCGGCATGCCGAACTCGCGCAGCAGCGTGGTGGCGATCAGCTCGGCGAGCGCCTCGAGCAGCTGGGCATCGTGGTCGTCGAGGATTTCACGCACCCGGGCAACCACCTTGCTGTAGTCGATGGTGTCGGCGAGTTCATGGCTGTCGGCTGCGTGCCGGCCGGGCAGGTCGAAGTCGATGTCGAGTTCTACCGCCTGCGTCGCCTCGCGCTCCCAGGGATAGACCCCGACCCGTGTCTGGTAGCGCAGCTCCCGGATGAAGATGGTGTCCGGGGCAGGTAGGGAATCGGTGGTGGTATCCATGGTCGGTGGATGTTAGCGAGCATCGGGCGGCCGCGCTACACTGGACGGATGCCTGACACCACCGCCGACCTGCTGATCATCCTGGTTGCCTACCTGATCGGCTCCATCTCGTTTGCCGTGATCGTCAGCCGCGGGTTCGGGCTGCCCGACCCGCGCAGTTACGGTTCGAAGAATCCGGGTGCGACCAACGTGCTGCGCTCGGGCCGCAAGGCGGCGGCGATCCTCACGCTGGCCGGCGATGGCCTGAAGGGCTGGCTGGCCGTCGCGCTCGCGCAGTGGCTCGCGCCGGCGCAGGGATACACCGACACCACGATCGCGCTGGTGGCGCTGGCGGTGTTCCTCGGCCACTTGTACCCGGTGTTCTTTCGCTTCATCGGCGGCAAGGGCGTGGCCACCGCCGCCGGCGTGCTGTTTGCGCTGAGTCCTTCGCTGGGGCTGGCGCTTCTGGTGGTCTGGCTGGTGCTGGCGGTCGGGCTGAAGCTGTCCTCGCTGGCGGCGCTGGCGGCGACGGCCGCTGCATTGCCGCTCGCCTGGTGGCTCGGCCTGCCGCATGGGTACCTGATGGCGATCGGTGCGATCGCGGTGCTGCTGGTCTGGCGTCACCGATCCAACATCCGCAAGCTGCTGTCGGGCAGCGAAAGCGGCTTTGGCGGCAAGGGTGGCAAGGAAGACTCGACCGCCCGGCAGCAGGCTTCAGGCCAGGAGCGGCAGCAGTAACAGCGGGTGGCAGCGCCGGCAGCCGCCCGGGCTCACGGACGCTGCAATGAATCGAGCGCCCAGCGCGGACGCACCCCGAAGCCGCTGGCGCCACCCGGGCCTGCGGGCGCGCGTGCTGCGCGCAGGCGCAGTGCGCCTGCCCAGGCGATCATTGCGCCGTTGTCGGTGCACAGCGCTACCGGCGGATAGACCACGCGCGCGCCGCGCCGCCGTACCGCCGCATCCAGTTTCTCGCGCAGCCGCAGGTTGGCACCGACGCCGCCGGCGACCACCAGCTTGTCCAGGCCCGTACGGTCGAGCGCACCGATCGCCTTCGCGGACAGCACGTCGGTGACCGCTTCCTGGAACTCGGCCGCGATGTCCGCGATGGTGGCCGGAGCCAGCGCCGGCGCAACCGGGGCGGCACAGCCACTGACCGACTGCGCACGCACCAGGGTGAGCACCGCCGTCTTCAGCCCGCTGAAGCTCATCTCGAGGTCGTCGCTGGTGATCATCGGCCGCGGCAGTTTCATGCGCCCGGCCTTGCCGCCCAGGGCTGCCTTTGCAACTGCCGGGCCGCCGGGGTAACCCAGGCCGAGCAGCTTCGCCGTCTTGTCGAACGCCTCGCCTGCCGCATCGTCCAGCGTGTCGCCGAGCAGTTCATAGTCGCCGACGCCGCCCACCCGCATCAACTGGCTGTGCCCGCCCGAGACCAGCAGCGCGACGAAGGGAAACGCAAGGTCGGGCTCCGAGATCAGCGGCGACAGCAGGTGGCCCTCGAGGTGGTGGATCGGGATCACCGGGATGTGCAGCGCATAACCGAGCGCATGGGCGACGCTGGTGCCCACCAGCAGCGCGCCGGCCAGCCCCGGGCCCTCGGTGACCGCGATCGCATCGAGGTCGGCGAGCGTGCAGCCCGCATCGGCCAGCACCTTGCGCGTCAGCGGCAGCAGCCTGCGCACATGGTCGCGCGAGGCGAGTTCAGGCACCACGCCGCCATAGGCCTCGTGCAGGTCGACCTGGGAATGCAGTGCGTGCGCGAGCAGGCCCTGCTCGCCATCGACCAGCGCGACGCCAGTCTCGTCGCAGGATGTCTCGATGCCCAGGACCCGCATTGCTCGCCCGTCCTTCGCGCGTGGCCCGCCGCGGTTCCGGACCGGTCGGGCCACGGGGCGACGGTGTCGGACGCAGGGTGCGCCCTAGTCCCGGATTCTAGCCGGCCTGCGCCGGGCCCATCCGCTATCATCGACCGGATGACGGAGGAGCTTTCGATGGGCAAGCAGACGAATACCGGTGGCCGGTCCGACCTGGAACGGTTGTTCAACCCGCGCGCGGTGGCCATCCTCGGCGCGTCGCAGAACGTGAAGTCGATCAGCGGCCAGCCGGCCTGGTCGCTCGCGAAGCATGGCTACAAGGGCAGGCTGTACCCGGTCAACCCGAAGTACGACACGGTCGAAGGCGTCCGGTGCTACCCGTCGGTCGAATCACTGCCCGAGGTGCCCGATCTCGCGCTGATCCTGGTCGCGGCCGCGCGCGTGCCGCAGATGCTGCTGGAAGTCGGCAGGAAGGGCATCCCGTTCTGCATCATCTTCAGTTCCGGCTTCGCCGAGACTGGCGCGGACGGGCTTGCGCTGCAGAAGGAGATCGCGGCGATCGCCCGCGAGTACTCGATCGCGGTCGTCGGGCCGAACTGCCAGGGCATGATCGGCGTCACCGACGATGTCTACGCCGGCTTCGGCTCGGCGTTCTCCGGCGACAACTTCCGCCAGGGGTCGCTGTCGATGACCACCCAGTCGGGTGGCTTCGGCTATGGCGTGATCATCCTCGCCGAGGAGTCCGGCCTGGGTTTCCGCAGCATCGTCAGCACCGGCAACGAATCCGGCCTGACCACCACCGATTTCATCGAGTGGTTCACCCAGGACCCGCAGACCAAGGTCATCGGCGCCTACATGGAAGGCGTGAAGGACGCGCACCGCCTGCTCGAAGTCGGCGACAAGGCGCTCGATGCCGACAAGCCGGTGCTGATCTGGAAGGTCGGCAACACCGATGTCGGCCAGCGCGCGGCAGCCTCGCATACCGCCAACCTCGGTGGCGCGCTGGCGCTGTACGAAGCCGCGTTCCGCCAGCGCGGCATGATCCGCGTACGCGATGCGAACGAGCTGATCGACTACACCCAGGTGTTCGAGTGCGACAAGCGGCCGGCCGGCAACCGGGTGGCGATCGTCACCATCTCGGGCGGCGGCGGCATCCTGATGGCCGACCAGTGCGTCGAGTCGGGCCTGTCGGTGGGGCCGCTCACCCGCGACAGCGAACTCGCGCTGAAGGACATCATTCCGTCGTTCGGGTCGTGGCAGAACCCGATCGACATCACCGCGGGCATCTTCAACAACCCCGAGATGCTGGCACAGGCGATGCAGATCATCGTCGACGACCCGTCGGTGGATTCGATCGTGGTCATCTTCGCCTCGCTGCAGGGCGACATCGCCACCCAGCGCGCGAAGGAACTGGTGGAGCTGAGCGCACGCACGACCAAGCCGATCCTTGCTGCCTGGAGCGCGCGCGAGAAGTTCGCCTCCGAGGCCTACCGCATCCTCAAGGAAGGCAAGGTCCCGCGCTTCTCGACGCCGGTGTCGTGCGGCAAGGCACTGGCCGCGCTGACCACGTTCGCCGAGGCGCAGCGCCGGCGTGCGAAGGAGAAGGCCGAGCCGGTACTGACGCTCGAACGTCCCGATGCGAAGGCGATGCTCGCCGGGCGCAGCGCCGACCTCGCCGAGTACCAGGCCAAGGCGCTGGTCGCCGCCTACGGCATCCCGGTCACGCGCGAGGTGCTGGCCAAGGACCGCGCGGCGGCCGTTGCCGCGGCGAAGGAGATCGGTTTCCCGGTGGTGATGAAGGTGCAATCGGCCGGCATCGCACACAAGACCGAGGCCGGTGGCGTGCGTATCGGCGTGCCCGACGTGGCGGCGGTCGAAGCAGCGTTCGATGCCATCGTGGCCAGCGCGAAGGCATACGCGCCCGAGGCGGTCATCGACGGCGTGTCGGTGCAGGAGATGGTGTCCGGCGGCACCGAACTGATCGTCGGCGTGCAGAACGATCCGCTGTTCGGGCCGGCGGTGATGGTCGGCCTGGGCGGCATCTACGCCGAGGTGTTCAAGGACGTGTCGTTCCGCCTCGCGCCGCTTACCCGCTCGGTGGCCGAGTCGATGCTGCACGACCTCAAGTGCTTCCCGCTGCTCGACGGCGCGCGCGGCCGGCCGAAGGCGGATGTCGAGGCGGTAGTCGACGTGCTGATGAAGCTGTCCGCGCTGTCGATCGACCTGAAGCAGGAACTGGCCGAACTCGACATCAACCCGCTGGTGGTGCTCGACAAGGGGCACGGCGTGCGCGCGCTCGATGCGCTCGCGAAGCCCCACGGCAAGACCTGATCCCGCCGACACCGTCCAACCTGTCCGACCCGATCCGCTGCAAGCAGGCCTGACCCCCGAACCGGAGCCGATGCGATGACCCCACCCGACACCTCGATGAAAATGTCCCCTGGCGAGCTGCCCGCCGCCGACCTCGGCTTCGCCCGCGGGCTGGACGACGACGTGCTGCTGCTCAAGCGCGAACTGCGCCGCTTCATCGAGGCCGAAGTCGAGACCCGGTCGCGCTGGATCGAGGAGAACGACACCATCCCCGACGACCTGATGCAGATGGCGCGCGACCTCGGCCTGTTCGGGTTGACGATTCCCGAGGAATACGGCGGCATCGGCCTCGACCTCGCCGGCAAGTGCGCGATGGAAGAGGAACTCGGCCGCAGCAACTACGGCTTCTCGACGGTCATCGCCAACCACACCGGCATCAGCACCAAGGGCATCGTCGACCTCGGCAACGACGAGCAGAAGCAGCGCTACCTGCCGCGCATGGCCACCGGCGAATGGGTCGGCTGCTTCGCGTTGACCGAACCGCAGGCAGGCTCCGACCCGGCTGCGATGCGCACCAGCGCGGTGAAGCAGGGCGACCGGTGGATCCTCAACGGCGAGAAGATCTACATCACCAACGCGACCATCGCCAACGTGTTCACGGTGATGGCGGTGACCGACCGTTCGAAGGGTGCCAAGGGCATCTCGGCGTTCATCGTCGAGCGCGACTTCCCCGGCCTGTCGGTCGGCCCGAACGAGCGCAAGATGGGCATGCACGGCTGCGGCACCGCGCCGGTGATCATGCAGGATTGCGAAGTGCCTGCCGCCAACCTGCTCGGCCCCGAGGGCATGGGCTACGTGCAGGCACTGAAGACGCTCACCGCCGG
>JBILGF010000209.1:0-6123 GCA_044351195.1 Burkholderiales bacterium | reverse complement strand
CATCGGCGTGAAGAAGGAAGGTCCGTACAAGCAGGAGCAGTACCGCTACTGATCGCGGCCGCCGCCCCGGCCTGCCGTGCCGGGGCGGCGATTTCGCCATCCTGCATGCTGGGCCACCCGGGGCGGCCGTTTCGCCACGGCAGGCCACTACCCAGGCCGGTTGAAGGAACACACATGCAGAACCAGCGCGCATTCGACAGGACGTTCAGTTTCGAATTCTTCCCGCCGAAGACGCCCGAGGGCGTCGCCAGGCTGCGCGCCACGCGCGAACAGCTGGCACAGCTCAAGCCCAAGTTCTTTTCGGTGACCTTCGGCGCCGGAGGCTCGACCCGCGACCGCACGCTGGAGACGGTGATCGAGATCCAGTCCTCGGGCAACGAGGCGGCGCCGCACCTGTCCTGCATCGGGTCCACCCGCGAGAACATCACCGCCATCCTCGAGCAGTACAAGGCCAACGGCATCCGCCACATCGTCGCGCTGCGCGGCGACCTGCCCTCCGGCACCGTAGATGCCGGCGAGTTCCGCTACGCGAACGAACTGGTCGCCTTCATCCGCCAGCAGACCGGCGACTGGTTCCACATCGAGGTGGCCGCCTATCCCGAGGTGCATCCGCAGGCACGCTCCGCGAAGGACGACCTCGCCAACTTCCAGCGCAAGGTCGACGCCGGTGCCAACTCGGCGATCACCCAGTACTTCTTCAACAGCGACGCCTACTTCGACTTCATCGACCGCTGCGAGGCCGCCGGCGTGAAGATCCCGATCGTCCCGGGCATCATGCCGATCGGCAACTACACCCAGCTCGCGCGCTTCTCGGAGATGTGCGGCGCCGATATCCCGCGCTGGATGCGGCTGCGGTTGCAGGAGTTCGGCGACGACAAGGCGTCGATCCGTGCGTTCGGGCTGGACGTCATCACCGACATGTGCGATCGCCTGCTGCAGGCCGGCGCGCCGGGGCTGCACTTCTATTCGCTGAACCAGGCCGGCCTGACCACCACCATCTGGCAGCGGCTCGGCCTTTGATGTGACGCGGCCGGGGCGGGCGCCTCAGCGCACCATCGCGAAGCGAACGATCTCTTCGCTCACGGCAAACGAATGGCCGAACGAGAGGGAGCCCCTGCCCCGCAGCATCACTTCCTCGCGCAGCAGCATGATTTCGGGCTCGCCATCGAAAGTGACGAACGTGCCGTTCGTGCTCTGGTCGACCAGGAAGAACTTGTCACGCCTGCGCTCGATGCGCGCATGCTGCCGGGACGCCTGACGGTCGGCGAGCACGATCGCACACTTGGGGTCGCGCCCGAGCACCACGCCCGGATGGTCCTGGTCGAGAATGAGCACGAGCTCGCCACGCTCCAGACGCAGGAGGCGCGGAATTCTCATCGTGACGCTCGCGGTTCCCGGCTGCATGGTGATGACCATGGTCAGGTCTTCGCTAGCCTGCCAGATCACCTCGAACACCGAGATGGCCTCGCCCTTGCCCTTGACCACCAGCGCGGCGATCTCGCGAGTCGAGACCCGCAGCAACTCAGGCAGTCGTGCCACCGTCGAACCGGTGGTCATGATCTGGCTGGCCTTGGCAATCGCGGTCATGCGCGAGGCGACATTCACGGTATCACCGAACAGATCGCCGTTGTCTTCGATCACCGCGCCGGCGTGGAAGCCGACCCGGATCGCGCGCGCGTTAGTGCTCGGCTGCATCGGGGAATCGGGCAACGGCTGGGTGGCCAGTTCGTTCACCCGGATCTGCATCTCGATGGCCGCGAGGTAGGCGTGCTCGGCATCCGGGAACACGCACATGATCTCGTCGCCGATGATCTTCACCACGCGCCCGCTGGAATCGACCGCCGCCTCGCGCATGCAGCGCAGGCAGGCATCGATCACCTGCTTGGCACGCTCATCGCCGAGTAACTCGTACAACTGCGTGCTGCCAGCCACGTCGGCGAACAGCACGGCGACGTCCACCTGACGAGGTGGACTGCCGGGAACTCGGGTGGGGATCAGATCGTCAGTCACGTCGTTGCACACATCCTCGGGAGGGCCCCGTCATCGCTTACCCCTGCAAGCCCGGATGATCCGTAAAGGATTTCGGCGACCCGAGCGCTTCGAGAGTAGCGCCAACCGGGCTCTGCGGGTAGCCCTCCGCAACTGCGGTGGCCATCGTGGCACCCGGAAGGCGTTGCGATCCGCAGCCGGCAACCCCTTCCGTGTTTCCGTGCCTGACGGCCCCGCGATCAGGCAGCGCGCGCGACCTTGGCCCGATCCTTCTTCTGCTGCGCGATGCTCGCATGCAGCGTGGCGTATGCCGCATGGGCGGCGCCCTGCGCCTCGCCGACATGGATCTTCGAGCCCTGATCGGACATCGCCTGGTCGAGGGCCGACAGACAGAGCATCACGTTCTCGGTGCGGCAGGAGTAACCCATCAGGCCGATGCGCCAGATCTTGCCTGCCAGCGGGCCCAAGCCCGCGCCAATCTCGATATTGTACTCGTTGAGCAGTTCCCGGCGCACCTTGGCCTCGTCGATGCCCGTCGGACAGACGACCGCATTCATCTGCGGCAACTGATAGTCCGGCTTGACCAGGAACTTCAGCTCCATCGATTCAAGGCCCGCCTTCAGTGCCACATGATGGCGATACGCCCGTGCCCAGCAGTTCTCCAGGCCTTCCTCGCGGATCAGCACCAGTGCCTCGTGCAGGGCGAACAGCGAGTTCGTCGGGGCTGTATGGTGGTAGGTGCGTACCGGCGCGCCGGCCGAGCCTCCACCACCGCCGTTCCAGTAGCTGAGCAGCAGGTTCATGTCCATGAACCAGCTGTGGATCTTGTCCTTGCGCGCCTTCACATGCTCGACCACGCGCTCCGAGAACGACACCGGCGACAGCCCGGGCGTGCACGACAGGCACTTCTGGCTGGCCGAGTAGATCGCATCGATGCCCCATTCGTCGACCAGCACCGGCACGCCGGCCAGCGAGGTCACTGCGTCGACGATGGTGAGCGCGTCGTACTTGTGGGCGATCTCGACCAGGGTCTTCGCATCGGAGCGCGCACCGGTGGAGGTCTCGGCGTGCACGAAAGCGACGACGCGCGCATCGCGGTTCGCCTTGAGGGCATCTTCGAGCTTCTCGGGACTGACCGGCGAGCCCCATTCGTCTTCGACCACGATCGGGATGCCGCCGCAGCGCTCGACGTTCTCGATCATGCGGCCGCCGAACACGCCGTTGCGGCAGACGATGACCTTGTCGCCGGGGGCAACCATGTTGACGAAGCAGTATTCCATGCCGACCGACCCCGGCCCGGAGACCGGGAAAGTCAGCGCGTTCTTCGTCTGGTACACGTAGCGCAGCATCGACTTCAGTTCTTCCATCATCTCGACGAAGACCGGGTCGAGATAGCCGATCGCCGGCTGGCTCATCGTGGTCAGCACGCGCGGATGAATCTCGGTCGGGCCCGGCCCCATCAGCGTGCGCTGCGGCGGGTGGAAAGAGGTGATGCGCTTGGACGGCGCGTACTGGAGACTCATCGTGTCACTCCCTTGGAGGGTGGACCCGAACGGCCCTTCGCCGTCGGGGCGAGATTTGAGTTTGATCGGCTTGCGGCTGCTCGCTTCAGCCACAATCTCGGAGGCGGTGATGCGACCGTCGGTCGCCAGTTCGATCTCGGTACCCCAGCGGGCAGGCACATAGCCGACCTTGATCCAGTGGCTGACCACGGCACGGTCGAGTTGCAGTTGGCGCGCGACCTCGGCCTGGCTGCCGAACAGGGCCACCAGACGGGTTGCGCAATTCTCTGAATTCGAGTCGATGGACATGCGCAGAGTCTAGCTCGTCAAATTTCTTTTGACAATATCGATCGACAGGAAATACGGGCTGCGTGCCGGACCATGATGACGACACCGTCTCCGAAGGGATATCGCCGATGAATGAAGCCGCGAAATGGACCGAGTATTACTCCCGCCTCGACTCGCTAATGGCGCCGAACGAGTATCTGCTGAAGATGCTGCTCGGCCGCTACGCAGGCAAGGTCGACCTGCTCGGCGACGCGACCTGGCGCACGGCGTTCCGCGGACGCCGCGTGCTCGACATGTCCTGTGGGGACGGACGCAACATCGTCCTGCTGCACAAGCTCGGCTTCGACATCAGCGCCACCGAGATTTCAGACGGAATCTGCGACAGCGTCCACCGCAATCTCGCGAACTCCGGCATCGACCTGGCGCGCGACCGGTTGCGCACCGGCTCCAATGCCGCCGTGCCCTTCGACAGCATGAGCTTCGACTTCGTCATCTCGTGGAACGCGGTCTATTACCTGGATGACGCGTCGGACACCATCGACCGGGCGCTCGGCGAGGTCGCGCGGGTGCTGCAGCCGGGCGGCTGGTTCATCTGCAGCGTGCCCGGACCCCGGTGTTACTCCGTATTGGGCGCGCACCCGCTCGGAGGCTCACGCGTACGCCTGGAGCCCGCGGTGAACGCCGGCTGGGGCGGCGGCCTGCAGAAAGACACGATCTACCACCTGTTCCAGGACCCGGCCGAAGTCGAACACGTGCTGGCGCCGATGTTCGAACCGGTGCAGGTGTCGGAACTGCACTGGGACGGGTTCGGGGTGCCGTTGCACTATTTCATCTTCGCGGCCCGCCGGCGTCCGGGATAGTGCTTCCGGCGGCGGGGCAGGTGCCGGTCAGGCTGGCCGCAGCGCAATGACACCGGCGCGCTCTTTCGCGCGGGCATCCATCGCCTGCTCGAGGTCCACGTCGACATCGAAACCGATGTCCACGGCAGCGGCGTCATCGGGCACTGCCCCCGCCGCCACCGCCGCGAAATCGAACAGCGCGCGGTCGAGCAGGTGCGACGGCACTACATTCATCAGGCTGCGGAAGATGGTTTCGACCCGCCCCGGGTTGCGCTTGTCCCACTCGCGCAGCATCGCCTTGACCTGCTTGCGCTGCAGGGTTTCCTGCGATCCGCACAGGTCGCAGGGAATGATCGGGAACGCGCGCAGCCCGGCATAGGCTTCGAGATCGTCTTCCGAAACGTAGGCCAGCGGCCGGATGACCACATGCTTCCCGTCATCGGATACCAGCCTGGGCGGCATCGACTTCAGCTTGCCGCCGAAGAACAGATTGAGGAAGAACGTCTCGAGGATGTCGTCGCGATGGTGGCCGAGCGCGATCTTCGTCGCGCCGAGTTCGGATGCCACCCGGTACAGCACGCCGCGGCGCAGCCGCGAACAGAGCGAGCACATCGTCCTGCCCTCGGGGATCAATCGCTTGACGATGGAATAGGTGTCCTGCACCTCGATCCGGAACGGCACGCCCAGCGCGGTCAGGTAGTCGGGCAGGATGTGTTCCGGGAATCCGGGATGCCGCTGGTCGAGGTTGACCGCGACGATCTCGAAATCGATCGGCGCACGCTCGCGCAGCTTCATCAGTATGTCGAGCAGACCATAGCTGTCCTTGCCGCCGGACAGGCAGACCATCACCCGGTCGCCAACTGCGATCATCCCGAAGTCGCCGATCGCCTGCCCGGTGAGCCGGCACAGCCGCTTTTCGAGCTTGATCGCTTCGCGCCGCTGGCGTTCGAGCCGTTTCGGATCAGGTGCGTTCATGTTCAGTCGACGATGTAGAGCGTGGCGCCGACATCGGTGGACGAGCGATGCGCCTCGGCACCGTCCGCCACCTGGTAGCTCATGCCGGGCTTGAGGGTGAAGCAGCGGCCGTCTTCGAGTTCGGTGTCGAGCTGGCCGGCGATGCAGAACAGGATGTGGCCCTTGCGGCACCAGTGATCGGCCATGTAGCCGGGCGAATACTCGACCACGCGCACGCGGATGCCGCCGAACTCGCGGGTGCGCCAGAAGGCGGAGCCGGTGGTGCCGTCATGCAGGGTGCGCTCGACGGCATTCCAGTCGGTCGTGGCAAACGGGATGCCGGACATCTTCATCGGTGGCGGCAGGGTCAGATGTGCACGTTGCGACCACCATCGACCGCCAGGATCTGGCCGGTGATGTAGGGTGCATCATTGACGAGGAAGTTCACCGCACGAGCGATGTCTGCCGGTTCGCCGACCCGCTTGAGCAGGCTGGAACTGATGATCCGCTGG
The DNA here is from genome assembly GCA_044351195.1 of Burkholderiales bacterium. Taxonomy (GTDB): domain Bacteria; phylum Pseudomonadota; class Gammaproteobacteria; order Burkholderiales; family CAIKXV01; genus CAIKXV01. Next base: position 39 of record JBILGF010000209.1, on the reverse strand, counting down.
CGCGACACTTCGTCCTGCCATTCCCCATCCTCGGGCCAC
>JBILGF010000208.1:0-6204 GCA_044351195.1 Burkholderiales bacterium | reverse complement strand
CCCGCGGCGCACGCGCTGCGCGAGCATGTAGTCGGACGCCTGGAACAGGGACCCGGCGAGGCCGCCACGCCCGAGGAAGTCTGCGCCGAAATCGCCGGGCCGCGCGATCAGGGCCTCGCGATAGATCGAGAACAGCTCCGACAGCGAAATGAGGGTCTTCACGTCGTGGTAGACCTGCAGCGGGAACATCCGGGCCGGCTCGACCGTTGCCCCCAGCGAGCGCAGCACGTCGAGCGCGGCTTCGGTCGCACGCACCAGTTCCGTCGGCGTGTCGACGTCTTCCTCCCAGAGGTGAGCGGCGACGCCGACACGCACCCCGCGCAGATCTTCACCACCGCGCAGCGCGGCACCATAGTCGGGCAGCGCGCGGGTCGAGCTGGCCGGGTCCGCCGGGTCGTGCCCGGCGATCGCCTGCAGCACCAGCGCGCAATCCTCGACGGTTCGCGCCATCGGGCCACAGTGGTCGAAAGACCATGAGTTGGGCAGCACGCCGGCACGGCTCACCAGGCCATAGGTAGGCTTCAGGCCGGCCAGACCGCAGAGCGCGGCCGGCGTACGTATCGAGCCGCCAGTGTCGCTGCCCAGCGCTGCCGGGACGAAACCCGCCGCCACTGCGGCGCCGGGACCGCTGCTGGATCCACCGGTGATGTGCTCGAGATGCCACGGGTTTCGCGCCGGTGGCCAGGGCAGGTCGAACGAAGGTCCGCCGTGCGCGAACTCGTGCGTCGCCAGCTTGCCCAGCAGCACGGCACCGGCCGCATGCAGCCTCGCCACCGCGAACCCGTCGCGCGCGGGCACGTTGTCGATGCAGATGCGTGAATGCCCGGAGGTCAGCACGCCAGCCGTCTCGAAGATGTCCTTCAGGGCGAACGGCATCCCATGCATCGGCCCGCGCCAGCCACCGCTGGCGATCTCCGACTCGGCCTTGCGCGCATGTTCCAGCGCCAGATCGGCGGTGAGCGTGATGAACGCGTTGACTTGCGCGTCGATCGCCTCGATGCGGGCGATCAGCGCGCCAGCCAGTTCCACCGGGGACAGTTGCCTCTGCCGGATGTGCCGGGCGAGCTCGGCAAGCGTGAGGGTGTGAAGCGCGTCGATCATCGGACAGCCCCGTGCATGAACATGGTTACGACATCGGCGCGCGCATGAGGCCGTCATGCACGCCGGATCTTCCAGCAGGAACGACATCGCACGCTTGCGCAACAGCCGGGATCTCCCGGGTGCGCCATGATGCATCGGTCGGGATCGCTGCGCAAAGTCTGCCCGGTGCACCGGCGTACGCGCACTGTGCAGGATGCACATCAACCTCGGCGGTTCGGTCCTGCCTCCCTCGCCTCCCTCGCCGATGGATGGCATCGGGCTTTTGGGCTAGTCTTCCGGCTCGATCGCGCCGGGCCGGCCTGGCACGCCGGCCAGCGCCTCCGGCTCACCCGGCAAAGGACCCCACCGATGACCCCTCCGTCGATACCGACGCTAGATGCCTACGATGTCGCCGATCTGCGCGAGCAGGCGCGCCGCCGCCTGCCGCGCGGCCTGTTCGAATTCATCGACCGCGGCAACGACGACGAGGTCGCGATGCGCGAGAACCTCGATGCCCTCGCCCGCATCAAGCTTCGACCGCGCGTACTGGCCGACGTGAGCGAGCGCGACCAGTCGATCGAACTGTTCGGCCGGCGGCAGCAGATGCCAGTAGTCATCGGCCCCACCGGCTCGGCTGGCCTCGCGTGGTATCAGGGCGAGATCGAGCTGGCGAAGGCCGCTGCGGCGCAGGGCATCCCGTACACGATGGCCACCGGCTCGATGACGGCGATGGAGCGGGTTGCCGCCGAGGCGGGCGGCAACCTCTGGTTCCAGCTCTACATGTGGCCCGAGCGCGACCTGTCGCACAAACTGGTCGAGCGTGCGCGCGATGCCGGCTTCGAGGCGCTGGTATTCACCGTCGATACGCCGGTCGCACCCGGGCGCGAATACAACCTGCGCAATGGCTTCGTGATCCCGTTCCGCTTCACCCGCCGCAACGTGATCGACGTTTCGATGCACCCGCGATGGCTGTTCGGCGTGATCTGCCGCTACCTCCTGTCCGGGGGGCTGCCCCGATACGAGAACTTCCCGGCGCACATGCAGACCCGGATCACCGCGCTGCCGATGGGACGTTCGATGGCAACCAACCCCTCGATGTGCTGGGATGACGTACGCGCGTTGCGTCGCATCTGGCCCCGTACCCTGATCGTGAAGGGTATCCAGCATGCGGAAGATGCCCGGATGGCGGCCGACTGCGGCGCCGACGGGGTGGTCGTGTCCAACCACGGTGGACGCGTGCTCGACAGTGCGCCGGCCACCATCGAGACGCTGCCCTCCGTGGTCGATGCCGTCGGCAAGCGCATGACCGTGCTGGTCGACAGCGGCTTTCGCCGCGGGGCCGACGTGATCAAGGCGCTGGCCATGGGCGCGAATGCCGTGTTGCTCGGCCGTGCGCCACTCTACGGCACGGCGACCGCAGGCCAGGCAGGTGCGATGCGCGCGATCCAGCTGTATCGCGACGAGATCGACCGGGTGCTCGGTCTGATCGGGTGCCACAGCGTGTCGGAGCTCGGCGCGCAGCACCTGGCGATGCCCTGGCAGGACAGCCGGCGCACCGATGCAGTTGCCGGACAGGTCGCCCGGTAGCATCATCGCGCCTCGCAGCGATGAAGAACCCTGACCGGAGGCAATCGGCGATGCAGGCGCAGAAGGTGGGCGTGGTGGGCCTGGGCAACATGGGCGGCGGCATCGCCCGCAACTTCCAGCGCGCCGGCGTGGCGCTGGCCGTGTGGGACATCACGGCGGCGGCACGCGATGCGCTGGCCGCGCTGCCCGGGGTCGAGGTTGCCACGCCGGGGCAGATGGCCGCCTCCTGCAGCACGATCTTCTTCATCGTGCCCGCGACGCCCGAGATCGCCGCCTGCTTCAACGGCCCCGACGGCGTGCTCGCGCACGCGGCGCCGGGGCTGGTGGTGTACGACTTCACGACCTCCGATCCGGTCGAGACACGGGCGCTTGCGGCGCGCGCAGCCGAGCGCGGCATCGCCTACCTCGATGCCGGGATGAGCGGCGGTGCCGCTGGCGCAGATGCAGGCACGCTCACGCTGATGGTCGGCGGCGACAAGGATGCATTCGAGCGCACCCGCGGATTGCTCGAGGGGATCTCGAAGCGCCTGTTCCACATGGGCGGCAGCGGCACTGGCCACACGATGAAGCTGATTCACAACATGGTCTGCCACACCATCTTCCTTGCCACCTGCGAGGGCGGACGCATGGCAGAGGCGGCTGGCATCGACGTCGCCGACATGATCGGCGTGTTCAACGTATCGAACGCGCGCAGCTATGCCAGCGAGGTGCGCTTCCCCGCCCATATCCTGTCCGGCAAGTGGGACGCGCGCTCGCGCGTGTACAACCTGCGCAAGGACCTGTCGATGGCGGTGTCCCTCGCCGAAGCGCTCGGCGCGCAGGTGCCGCTGGGAACGCTCACCCGGGACTTCCTGCAGTCGGCGATCGAGCAGGGCATGACGGACACCGATTTCGCGCACCTCTATCCGCGCTTCGACGAGATCGTGCGGGGTACACGGGGGCAGTGATCCGTGCGTCGTGCGGACGCTTCTTGATCTCGGTCAACATTCCGGCAGCCGTAGCCTGCGAGCATGAATGCCACACCGACATCCTGCAAGGAGACCGACGATGAGCCCGCACCTGACGGCCGGACAATGCACCGAGCTTCGGACCGCGCTGGCACGGCGCCGGCATGCCCTGGCCACGCAACTGGCTGAACACCTCCATGGATCGACGCGGGCCGAACGTGCGCACGATGTACTGGTGCAGGACGGCGACGACGCGCCACAGCGCATGCCCGAGCGCGACATCGCCGCCGCGCTGACCGACCGGGAGCACCGCGAGCTCGATGCCGTGGTGGCTGCGATGCAGCGAATGGAACAGGGCGCGTACGGCCAGTGCGCAGACTGCGGCGCCACGGTGCCGTTCGAGCGCCTGCTTGTCGAACCCTGGGCGACGCGCTGCATCGGCTGCGCGACCCGACGCGAGCAGGCGTCGCAGCGAAGCCATGCGTGACCGGCTGTGCCGGGTAACCGGGCTTGCACCGACATCCGGTCCGAGGATGCACGCGACGGTTCCACGACGTCTCTGGACGTCCGGGTAAAGGCTATTGGTGCGGATACAGGGACCGCATTCGTCGCTGTATCGCTCATTAAAGCTAGCTTTTGGCTTCCCGAAAAAATCGGATACCCCCAAAAGTACCCCCAGACACTACGCGCGTGCCGATCATGTGTGCACGGCTTTCCTTCGCTCATGTTTCCCGTGTCCAGGCGTAGCGGCTTGAACCGCCCCGGGGAGGTTCATGATGGGCTGGAAAGAGGGGCAGGAGTGGGTGGCAGACATTGCCACGTCCCTACGGCGGGGCCTATGCCCACTGCAGCACAGCTTGGCAGCGGACAGCTAGAGACCCTGCTCACTCGCCGGGCAAACGAAGTGGAGCCGGAGGAGTTGGCGAAAGTGCTGGCGGTACTGGTCCAACGCGGCGTGAAGCGCCAAACCAACGTGTTGCGGTCGTACCTGCGCGCGGCATTCGCTTTCGGGGCGTCTCAGGACCTCAGCCCCAGTCGAGTCGCGTCTGCAGGGACCCGTTTTTATCTCAAGAGCAACCCCGTCGCGCTGATCCCGGTCGAGCGTCAGTTCAGTGTTCCTGGTGAACGGCACCTTTCTGCTGATGAACTGCGGTTGTTCTGGCAAGCCACGGAAGCCGTGGGGCCGGTTACTCGCGCGTTCCTGCGATTTAACCTGGCCATCGCCGGACAGCGAGCTACGCAGCTCCTACGCGCGACCTGGGCCGACTTCGACCTTGACGCTGGCCTGCTTCTGCTGCGAGATCCGAAGGGTCGAGGTGCGTCGCGGGACCACCTCCTCCCGCTTCCTGCGTTCGCGGTGCGACAACTGAAGCCGATGACCGCGTCGAACGGAAAGTCCGTAATGCCATTTACGAACGATGGCAGGACTTCCCTTCGACTCGAGACCGTCTCAACGGCAGTCACCACGATTTCAAGAATGCTCGCGGAAACTCATGGGGTCGCACCGTTTCGCTTCGGCGACCTCCGGCGAACATGCGAGACGATGCTGGCGAGTCTCGGTGTCGATCGGGAGACACGGGCGCATCTTTTGTCACACGGAAGGCAAGGCGTACAGGCGAAACACTACGATCGTCACCACTACCTTTCCGAAAAGCATGCAGCGGTCGAGAAGTGGTGCGACTATTTGTGGCGTCTCGAAAAGCAAGAATCAGCAGCCTAGCCCTATCCGAGGGAGCGACAAACATTCCATAGGGTCCCTGAGGATGGAATGCACAAAGCACGCAATCGATCCGATCAGATGACATGATCCGCCCAGTCGACCGGTCAGCGAATGCGAGAAAATGACCAGGATCGCTCTTCGTCGTAGGTCTGAGCTTGGTCGGGCCGATTACTTCGCTAATCTGGCGTTCGAGCGGACCTCCACCAGCGACGCCCACCTCGTTCGTTCGCCTTCCCAAAATCCATCGAGTCACCATGCCCAGCATTGAACCCCTTCAAGACGACGACCTGACTTCCGAGGTTGAGCCGCAAGGCGACATGAAGCCTCTACGTGCGCAGCTTGAAGCACGATGCGCGGTCGCTAAGATTCCCGTCGAAGAGATCGAGGGAATGGAATCGGGCGAGCGCGGTTTGCGCATTGGCATACCGAGCGGAAGGGATCGTCGCTGGTTCTATTGCTGGGACTACGCCGGCTATGAACGGCTGCTCTCCATCCCCTTTGAAGAATACGTATTCTTGCAAGGTCTTGATGCCATCTGCAATTATAAGTCTGGCCAAATCGAGGCAGCAATTCGAACTCTAGGCGTCTCATCTTCCAGGCTATTTTTCTCTCGCGTTTTGAAACTATCGGCGAACGATTTTTCCGAACAAGGCACTGTCCCGAGAATTGCGTTCACCTCGCCGGAACACGGGACTTCTTTGTGCATCGGACAACCGTCCGCCGAATTGTTAACCATGTCCCGAGGACCGAAACCGCGTCTATCGTTGATCCTCACTTCCAAAGGTCTTGATCAACACGATAAGGCTCTCCAACTCCTTCGTCGCGCTTCTGATGCCTTATTCTTCCAAATCGATCTAATTCATGATATAC
>JBILGF010000206.1:0-6220 GCA_044351195.1 Burkholderiales bacterium | reverse complement strand
GAAGGTTCCTCGCACGTCTTTGAGAAACTGGCAGTCGAAGGTCGAAGCGTCGCAAAGCCCCGGCAGGTATTCGCGCACACGGATCACTATGTGCCCACCATCGGCCGCGAACGCGGGATCGACGGGATCGCCGACCCCGAGATCCGCGACATGGTGAAGACCCTGCAATCCAATGCTGCAAGGCACGACATCACGATTTTCGGCATCGACGATGCGCGCCAGGGCATTCTTCATATCGTTCCGCCCGAGCAGGGGATCACGCAGCCTGGCCTGCTCATCTGCGGCGCAGATTCCCACACCTCCACTCACGGCGCATTTGGCTGCCTCTCTTTCGGTATCGGCGCATCGGACATGATGCACGTGATGGCGACCCAGATGATCTGGCAGAGAAAGCCGAAGACACTACGCATTTCGATTGACGGCCACCTTGGTCGGTCGATATCTGCGAAAGACCTGATACTCGCCATCATTGAAAAGCTTGGTGTCGGGGGCGGCACCGGCCACGTGATCGAGTACGCGGGCTCCACGATTCGCTCGATGAGCATGGAAGCGCGCATGACGGTATGCAACATGTCGATCGAAGCTGGCGCGAGCGCCGGCATGGTGGCACCAGACGACACAACCTATGCCTATATGCTTGGGCGGCCGTATGCGCCCCACGGCAGCCTCTGGGATCGCTCCCTGGAGAGTTGGAGAAGCCTGCCGAGCGACAGTGGAGCGCGCTTCGACCGGGAGGTCACGCTCCGCGCAGAAGACATCGCACCCATGGTGACTTGGGGCACGAGTCCTGAGCAGGCGTTACCCGTGACGGGCTCTGTGCCCGATCCGGACGCTGCGGGCGACGAGAACCGCAGGACAGAGTACGTTGCAGCGCTAGCCTACATGGGCCTGCGGCCAGGCATGGCGTTGCAGGAAATTACTGTCGATCGCGTGTTCATCGGTTCGTGCACCAATGGCCGGATCGAGGATATCCGTGCTGCGGCGGAAGTCGCACGGCTGGGCCGCGCAAGAATGCCGGCCTGGGTCGTTCCCGGTTCGCGTCTGGTGCAAAAGCAGGCAGAGCGCGAGGGGCTCGATCGAATACTGGTCGCCGCGGGCTTCGAGTGGCGCGAGCCGGGATGCTCGCTTTGTACTGCGCTCAATGGCGACCAGTTGAAGCCCGGGGAGCGCTGCGCATCCACTTCAAACCGAAATTTCCAGGGGCGTCAAGGCATTGGGGGTCGCACGCATCTGATGAGCCCTGCAATGGCGGCGGCTGCGGCAATCACCGGGCGGCTGACGGATGTCCGGCAATTACTGAAGTAGCTTCTGTCAAATTCCCGGAACCAGTGGAACAAGAGAACGAGGGTACAGTTCGTATGCGTAGCACTCGGTTGAATAGTCATGTATTCGCTTTCGCAGCAGCGTTCTTCATGTCTGCCGCACAGGCCCAGAACTTCCCAAGCAAACCAGTAAGGATCGTTGTCCCGACTGCCCCAGGCGGAGGTACCGATCTGATCGGACGCCTGCTTGCCCAGAATCTGACTTCGATGCTCGGACAGCAGTTCGTCGTGGAGAATCGTGGCGGCGCAGGCACCACCATCGGGACAGCCGCTGTTGCCAAGGCGCCCGCTGATGGTTACACGCTGCTCTTGACGCATTTCAGCCTCGCGTTCAACGCGACGTATTACTCCAAGCTCCCGTACGACACGCTCAAGGATCTTGCTCCCATCAGCCTGGTTGCAGAGCAACCCTTTGTATTCGTCGTGCATCCATCACTTCCGGTCAAGACAGTGAGCCAGCTTGTTGCGTTGGCCAGGAAAAATCCGGGACAGATCGCATACAGCTCCGGAGGGGCAGGAAGCGGTCCGTTCATGGGGGCGGAGTTGTTCAAGGAAAGAGCGAAGGTCGATATTCTGCACGTAGCCTACAAGGGCGCCGGCCCGGCCTTCACGGACCTCATGGGCGGGCAAGTGCAGATGATGATCGCCACCCTTTCCCTGGGCATGCCTCATGCCGCTTCAGGGCGGGTACGTGCGATCGGCGTGACCGGTTCGAAGCGATTGGCGAATGCACCTCAATTGCCGACCGTGGCTGAGAGCGGGCTGCCGGGCTTCGACTTCGCAGTCTGGTACGGCGCGCTGGCTCCAGCAGGGACGCCCAGGTCCGTTATCGCCAACCTGCACCGGGCGATCACCAAGGTGATGTCGGCACCGGAAATGAAGAGCAAGCTGGAGGATGGCCTGACGCCGTTGTTGAGTAACACGCCCGAGGAGTTTTCGAGCTTTCTCGAGCAGGAAGTCGTCAAATGGGCGAACGTCGTCAAGGCTGCAGGCATCAAGGAAAACTGATTCGATCGGGGAGGAGAAACCATGCAGCCCTTCACGACCTTGACCGCCCTTGCGGTTCCGTTCGACGAGCCCAACGTCGACACCAACCAGATGTGCCCGACCCGATTCAACAAGGTGCCACGCGGGCCGGACTACGCTCGCATCCTGTTCCACGACCGACGATTCGACGCGAATGGCAACGAAAAAGAGTTCTTGCTCAATCGGCCGCCCTACCGCACCGCGAAAATCATCGTGGCGGACCGCAACTGGGGAACAGGATCTTCACGGGAAAGTGCGGTCTATGCGCTTTACGAGTTCGGCATCCGCTGCGTGATTGCCTCGAGCTTTGGCGACATCCACGTGAGCAATTGTTACCAGAACGGGCTCTTGCCGGTGAAGCTTCCGCCAGAGAAGATCGAGGCCATGCGCCGCCAGCTCTCCGAATGCGTCGGCGCCACAATCACCGTCGACCTTGCGGCCCAGACTGTGACCGACGCAGAAGGTGGAGTACACGCATTTGAGATACATCCCGTGCGCAAGAAATGCCTGCTGGAAGGGCTGGACGATATCGCCCGCACGAATCAGTACAACGAACGCTTTGCGATGTTCGAAAAGGCGTACTGCGACGAGAAGCCATGGCTGTTCGAAACCGTGCGATCATCGTAGGCGAATTTCCTGAGCAACGTCCACGCTAGCAGCCCGTCGGACTGAGGTTTTTTGGGGGGCGATCGAGTCTTGGGTGGCGCGGCCACCGGACCGAGAAGAAACCTCAGCCCGCGGAGGCGAGCCTCGCCATACGCCGCAGGCTGTAGGTCATTGCCACCAGCTTCCACTCGCCTGAGACCTTGCCCCGGCGGCCACCCAAATTCCCCCACCTGAGCATCGATAGCCGCGCCTGCTGCGCGGAGCGCTGAAGACGGGACGTTAGCCTCAGCCCCCTCGAATGAGGGGGCACAGGAGTCAACGTCTTGAAGCAGCACCTACGCATCACGGTCCAGACCCTGCTGGGGACGGACACGCCGCAGCGCGAGATCGCACGGCGCACTGGCGTGGACCGCAAGACCATCCGCAGCTATGCCCGGGCGATGGCAAACTCCCCCGGGGTGGCCACCGGCTTTTCCGGGGCTGCGGCGCAAATTCCCCCACCCCGGCCACCGGCTCCGGAAGACGCGCCGGGCACGAGCGCGCCGGCGGCCGCGAGCTGCGCCACATCGGCCTGCGAACCTCATCGGTCGTGGATCGAAGCCCAGGTTGCGCTGGGCCGCAACGCGGTCATCATCTACCTGCTGCCCCCATTCGTGCGGGAGGACCTTGCGCACAAAAAACTCGAAGGACAGGCCGGTCGAGCCCTGACCTCTTGCAATGGCCTCCACAAACCATGGCGCGAGCCGGGCCAGTTTCATGAATTTGTGCGCCCGCATCTTCTCCATGCCCTCGCGCTTGGAGATTTCGGCAATGCTCCCCACTGCTTCGCTGTCGAGTCGTTCTTGCCAGTACGGGGCCATGCACAGCGCCTTCATCAGCTTGGCTGTGTAGTGAACCCACAGTTGACCGCTCGGAACACGCGGACGTACAGTGTTTGAGCATCGGAGACGTAATGTGAAATTCGTAGTCGCAAATGTCGGACCAGGACGAGATACTCACCGTCGGAACAGTTTCGATGCCGGGAAGCGCGCCTTTCCCGAATCTCATCATGTATCCGGACAACGCGAGGCTCGGCTTCGAGCGCATTTCGGCGTCGATCGAGAACACAACCGGCGACTTCGCGTAGTGGGTGAACGACATGGACGCAGCGCGCGAGAAGCTACTCAGATAGGACTCAGGTGATGCCCGCATTACGCACTATCTTGGCAGGCGCGACTCTCTGCGCTCTGCTGCAACCCCCCGCCCACGCGGCGGATGCATATCCGCAGAGGCCGATCCGTATGGTGGTGCCGCAGGCGGCTGGAGGAAACACTGACCTTATCGGCCGCATGGTCGGCGAGCATTTGAATCGCGCGTGGAACGTGCCCGCCGTCATCGACAATCGCGGCGGCGCCGGCGGGAATATCGGCAACGAAATCGTGGCGCGGGCTGCGCCGGACGGGTACACGCTGCTCGTCGCCTCGCCCGCGCTGGTCACCAGCCCGGCGCTTTACTCGAAGTTGAACTACGACGCGACGAAGGATTTTTCCCCCATCGGCATCGCGGCGCTCGTCCCGCAGGTACTGGTCGTCCATCCGTCCGTTCCCGCGAAGAGCGTGAAGGATCTGCTTGAGCTCGCGCGGCAGAAGCCGGGCAGCCTCAACTACGCTGCGCCCGGCGCTGGCAGTGGGCCGTACGTAGCCGGCGCGCTCTTCGTGAGCATGGCAAAGGTGAAGATCGAGCACATCGCCTATAAGGGCACCGGCCCGGCGATCGCTGACCTCCTCGCTGGGCAGGTGCAGATGCAGTTCGGCGGCCTTCCTGCGCTCATGCCGCACATCAAGTCAGGCAGGATGCGCGCGCTCGCCATCTCCACCGCCAGGCGCGTACCGTCACTGCCGGACCTCCCGACGGTCGCGGAGTCAGGACTGCCCGGGTACGACACGGCTGGCTGGGTTGGGCTCGCTGCGCCTGCGAACACCCCGCGAACCATCGTTTCGGCGTTGAGCGAGCAGCTCACGCAGTTCAAGCGGACACCGGAAGTTCGCGAGCGCTTCGCCGAGATGGGGGCCGAACCCATCGACAGCTCACCCGAGCAGTTTCGTGCCTTCATCCAGAAGGAAGTGCCGCAGTGGAAGAAGGTGCTGAGGCCAATCGAATGATAGTCCGCATGCAAGGAAGCGAGCCATGTCCCAGATCGTGAACATTTCCCAACTCCGGAATTTCTATGCGTCGGAGGAGACGCCAGCCGACGCCGCCGACGCCGCGCGGGTCGACCTGCGGATGGTGTTCGGCCGCTCGGTCGCACTCGCGGTGGGTGTCTGTGAGCCTGATTACCACCCCGCGCCGCAGATACATGCCTCCGAGGAGATCACCTACGTCGCACACGGCGAGCTGTGGGTTTACGTGGACGGCACCGGATACCTTCTGCGCGAAGGCGACGCAATCCGCGTGCCGCGCATGAAGATGCACTGGATGTGGAACCGCTCAGGCGCGAAGTGCACGTTCTACCAGTCGAACTGCTCGCCCGTCGCCGGCGATCCGGCCGTGCGGCAATCGCGGTCGGCGTTGTTCGACGAAGGCGAAGCGATGCCCGTCGACTATCCGCGTGTGGTGTGGCTCGCGCGCAAGTACGCGGACGAAGCCGAGCACAGGAATGGGGCGCCGGCAGAGGGGCCGCTGGTCGCGCGCGCCGCCGATCTCAAGACCAGCGTGCATTCGGGCGCCATCGGCGCGGCTGCCTCCGGCAAGCTCACGTCGAAGTGCGTCCACGGGCTGGAGCACAACATGACTATCGCCACGCGCAAGGGCGGCTATCACTCGGTGCCGCACATTCACGACGCCGAGCAGATCCACTACATCGTTAGGGGCGACATCAAGATCTACACGCCGGAGAACGGTTTCGATTGCCGCGAGGGCGATTTCAACATCGTGCCGCGCAACATGCCGCACTGGGCACATGTCACGGCTGACGATGAGAACATCCTGTTGCAGGTGCACACGCCGGTCCTCGGTTCGGCGGCGAATCGCAAGGCGCTCGTCGGCCCCGACGAGTACGTGGGGCCCATCCCGACCGTCTACAACATGACGCCATGGGCCGCCGAGGAGATCATGCAGGTAGAGGAGAAGTTCGCCAGCGCGATGCGGCATACGTGATCCGGCTGGGCGTCCTTGGGGCGCCATCCTTAAAGGATGTGACTCGGCGCGTGGATCGACATCCAGCGTCTCTGGCGACATGCTCGGAGACGGAAAGGTAAACCTGCTAAGGTCAGCTCAGTCGATCACGA
>JBILGF010000205.1:0-6244 GCA_044351195.1 Burkholderiales bacterium | reverse complement strand
CTTCGTGATCTGCTCGATGATCTCCGGCGAACCGCGCGTGACGAGCGTCAGGCGCGAGACCGTCGGGTCCTCGGTCGGCGCGACCGACAGGGACTCGATGTTGTAGGCGCGCGCCGAGAAAAGGCCAGCGACGCGCGACAGCGCGCCGGCGGCGTTTTCCATGAGGATCGATATCGTGTGCCGCATCACGCGAGCTCCCGGTCGCTGGCGGTGGACGGCGCGAGATGCATTTCGTGCTGCCCCTTGCCGGCCGCAATCATCGGGTAGACGTTCTCGGACTGGTCGGTGATGAAGTCCATCAGTACCAGCCGGTTCTTCATCGCGAACGCCTCGTGCAGCGCGCCCTCGACGTCTTCCGGCTTCTCGATGCGCATGCCGACGTGGCCGAAGGCCTCCGCGAGCTTCACGAAGTCCGGCAGCGCGTCCATGTACGAATGCGAGTAGCGGCGGTCGTAGAAGAACTCCTGCCACTGCCGCACCATGCCCATGTAGCGGTTGTTCAGCATCACCACCTTGATCGGCAGGTGGTACTGGGTGCAGGTGGACAGCTCCTGGATGCACATCTGGATGCTGGCCTCGCCGGTGACGCAGGCGACCTGAGCATCGCGGTGCGCCAGTTGCACGCCCATCGCCGAGGGCAGGCCGAACCCCATGGTGCCGAGCCCGCCGGAGTTGATCCAGCGGCGCGGCTGGTCGAACTTGTAGAACTGTGCCGCCCACATCTGGTGCTGTCCGACATCGGAGGTGACGTAGGCGTTTCCCTCGGTGACCTTGTACAGGCTCTCGATCACCGCCTGCGGCTTGATGATCGCGCTGGTACGGTCGAATTTCAGGCAGTCACGGCTGCGCCACTCGTCGATCTGCTTCCACCAGGCCGCCAGCGCAGTCGCATCCGGCCGCTCCCGCGAGGAAGCGATCTGCGCGAGCATGTCGGTCAGCACGTCCTTCACGTTGCCGACGATCGGCACGTCGACCTTGACCCGCTTGGAGATCGACGACGGATCGATGTCGATATGGACGATACGGCGGTCTTCCTGGTGGAAGTGCTTCGGGTTGCCGATGACCCGGTCGTCGAACCGGGCACCCACGGCCAGCAGCACGTCGCAGTGCTGCATCGCCATGTTCGCTTCGTAGGTGCCATGCATGCCGAGCATGCCGACAAACTGGGGATCGGTGGCGGGGAAGCCGCCCAGACCCATCAGCGTGTTGGTGCACGGGAAGCCCAGGGCGTGCACCAGCCTGGCAAGGTCGGCAGACGTGTCGCCGAGGATCACGCCGCCACCGCTGTAGATCATCGGCCGCTTCGCTTCCATCAGCAGCTGCACCGCTTTCCGGATCTGGCCGGAATGGCCGCGCGTGACCGGGCTGTACGAGCGCATCGGCACGTTCTGCGGATAGCTGAAGACCGCCTTCTCGACCGTGATGTCCTTCGGGATGTCGACCAGGACCGGGCCAGGACGGCCGGTGGTGGCGATCACGAAGGCCTTGCGGATCGTGGTGGCGATATCGCGTACGTCTTTCACCAGGAAGTTGTGCTTGACGCACGGACGCGTGATGCCGACGGTGTCGACCTCTTGAAACGCGTCCTGGCCGATCGCATGGGTGGGCACCTGGCCGGAGATGATCACCATCGGGATCGAATCCATGTACGCGGTCGCGATGCCGGTGACCGCGTTGGTCACGCCGGGGCCGGACGTGACCAGCGCGACGCCCGGACGCGTGGTCGAGCGCGCGTAGCCGTCGGCCGCATGCACTGCCGCCTGCTCGTGCCGGACAAGGATGTGCTTGACCTTGTCCTGTTTCGAGATCTCGTCATAGATGTACAGGACGGCCCCGCCGGGGTAGCCGAAGACGAACTCGACCTGCTCTTCCTGCAGACACCGGATGACGATTTCCGCCCCGGAGAGCTCCATCACGTTCGCAGCGATCCTGTCCATTGGCTTGCCTCTAGATGCCGGAAAAAGTGCGCCTGGCCGGCCACCGCGCCCCTTTTTCGCGATTCGAAATCGAACCCGTGAGGCTACCGGCAAGGCGGCATCGGGTCAAGCTGCTCGCCGTCAGCCACAGGCCGTCGCGCCCCTGCGCTCTACCGCGCCCGTGCACCGGGATGGGGCAAGCCCGCCGGTTTGGTACCATTGAGCGCCGCCGGACATCCAGCTCAGGTCGAAGACGCACCGGACCCGCTCCATTCACGCACCCCCGCCGAGACGATCCTGGCTTCCGAGAACGAACTGTCGAAATTCCTGTCCGAGGTCGAGCGCCGCGCCTTCAAGCAGGCGACCTATGCGGTGCGCGACCCCGAGGCCGGGCTGGACATCGTGCAGGATTCGATGATGAAGCTCGCCGAAAAGTATGCTGGTCGGCCGGTAGAAGAGTTGCCGTTGCTGTTCCAGCGTATTCTTCAGAACACGATCCGCGACTGGTACCGGCGTACTCGGGTCCGCAACACGTGGACGTCGCTGTTTTCATCGTTTTCCCAGGGCAAGGACGACGAGGACGTCGACCCCCTGGAGACCCTCCAGGCCACAGCCGACCCCAACGGTCAGGGGATGAACCCGGCCGATCGTCTGCAACGAATCCAGACCCTTGAAACCATTGAAGAAGCGTTGTCCCGACTGCCAGCGCGTCAACGCGAAGCCTTCCTGCTTCGTTACTGGGAGGAAATGGATGTCGCCGAGACGGCTCAGGCAATGGGCTGTTCGGAAGGCAGTGTAAAGACACACTGCTCGCGAGCCACGCACGCGCTCGCCGAGTGGTTGAAAGCCAAAGGAATTTCCCTGTGAACGACGCGCAATTCGGCAGGCAGGTTGCAGCGCTGCTCGATGAAGGGCTGGCGCGGGTAGATGACCACGCGGCAACGCGTCTCCAGATCGCACGCAAGGCGGCGCTCATGGTCGCCGCGCAACCGCGCGAGGCCCGTGCGCTGGCTCTGGCCGGCCGCGGCGGCGGCCACCTTGGCGACAGCGGTATACGCGAATGGTTCTCGGGCGCGCGTCTGTGGCTCGCGCTCGGCCTGGTGGCACTGGCCATCTCCGGAATCACGCTGAGCGAATTTGGCGCCGAGGCCGAGGCGGATGCAGCCGCCGAACTGGACCTCGCCATCCTCGCCGACCACCTGCCGGTGACGGCCTACACTGACAACGGTTTCGACTCATGGCTGCAACGGCCCGCCGAGCCGCGGCCGTAGGCGGCGCGCACGGCCGGGGCGGTGCTCGCTGGGCTGCGTTCCTGCTCGCGCTGTTCCTGCTTGCGGGCACGCACCTGCTGCCTTCGCATGCGTCGCACGGGGCCGCGCAGGCTGCGAGCGCGACGGCTGCGCGCGCACCCACCTGGGTACAGCTGCCGGCAGCGCAGAAAGAGTTCCTCGCCCCGCTCGAAGAAACCTGGGATTCTCTGGGCGTGCAGACGCGGCGCAAGCTGGTCGGCATCGCCCAGCAGCAATCGAAGATGACGGCCGAGCAGCGCGAACGGGTCCAGTCACGACTCTCCGAGTGGTCGCAACTGTCGGTGGAAGAGCGCGAGCGCGCACGCAGGAATTACCAGCAGCTGAGCAAGTTGCCCCCCGACCAGCGGAGCGACATCACCCGTCGCTTGCAGGAAGCCCGGCAACCGGTGGCGCCGCGGGCGCCCGAGGGCGGCGGCGATCCGAACGCCCCCTCGCCACCCTGACAGGCAGGCCCCGACGGTGTCCGCCGCCAACGCCCCGACGGCCACGCTGCTGCGTCGCCTGAGCAGTCTGGTGTACGAAAGTCTCATCGTGCTCGCGCTGCTGCTGCTCGGCGGCCTCGCATTCCTGCTGCTGCTGCATTTCGCGGTCGGGCGTGATGCGTCGGCCGGCTGGCCGTTGTGGCTGTTCCGTGGCTGGATCCTGCTCGTCCTCGGGGTCTACTTCGGCTGGTTCTGGACCCGCGGCGGCCAGACGCTACCGATGCGCACCTGGCGCCTGCGCCTGGTCGGCACCGATGGCACGCCGGTCAGCCGTCGACAGGCCCTGCTGCGCTTCCTGCTGGCATGGCCGAGCATCCTGGCTGCGGGCGCAGGGCTGGCATGGGCGCTGGTCGACCGCGACCGACAGTTCCTGCACGACCGGCTGGCCGGAACCCGGGTGGTGCACATTCCGGCCTGACACGGCAAGCCGACGACCCGGGCGCACGAATGCCCGCCGGTCAGCGCCGTTCGAAATGCGCGACCAGCCCGATCGCCAGCAGCAGGAAGCCTGCTGGCGCGAGCAGCGCCGCGAACGGGGCGGGCCACTCGTAGAGCCAGCCGGCGTGCGAGGCCAGCGTGTTCAGGAAGAAGAACGCCAGGCCGAGCATGATGCCTGCAAACACGCGCGGCCCGGCACTTGCGCGCCGTGCCTGCTGCGCGAACGGCAGCGCGAGCACCAGCATCACCACGATGCCGAGCGGATACGCTCCCTTGCGCCACAGCGCGATCTCGAAACGGCTGGCGGCCTGCCGGCTGCCACGCAGATGCTGCACGTATTGCCACAGGCTGGCTGCGGACATCTCGTCGGGCTTCACCAGCAGCACCGTCAGCAGCCCCGGGGTCAGCACCGAGGTCCATTCGCGCGTGGCCGTGCGCTCCACGATCGCGCGTTCGCCCTCGAAGCGGGTTGCGTTCACCGCCTCCATGCGCCAACGGTTGTCGCCGAGGTAATGGCCCTCCTGCGCGAACCAGACGCGTTCGAGGCGCCATTGCGCATCGAATTCGTAGACGCGGACCCCGATCAGCCGAGGCTCGGGCGTCACCTGGAACACGTTGATGAAGTTGTTGCCATCCTTGACCCACAGGCCGGAGCGGAACTCCTGCGCGACCACGGCGGCCTTCGCCTGCAGCCGCATCGCCTGCGCTGCGCGCTCCGACACCGGCGCCACCGCCTCGCCGACCAGCACGCCGATCACCGCGATGGTGACGCCGGCGCGCGCCAGCTCGAGCACCAGGCGCAGCGCGGACACCCCCGACGCACGGATCACCGTGTATTCGGACTGCTGTGCCATCTGGGTCAGCGCGAACGTGGTGCCGATCAGGGCAGCCACCGGCAGTGCCTGGTAGAAGTGGCCGGGCAGGTTGAGCAGGACATACAGGAACATGTCGCGCAGCCGGTAGCTGCCCTCCCCCATCGCGTCGAGTTCACCGATCAGGTCGAACAGCGCGAACAGCGCCAGGAGCGCCGCCACCACGAAAGCGGTCGCGGTGTACACCTCGCGCCGCAGGTATCGGCCGATGACGATCACCGGGAAGGCACCTCAGCCGACCCGGGCCGGCGGCGAACGACCGGTGCGCGGCCAGCGCAGCCGGGGCCACGACAGGGCAAACGCCCGACGCGAAAACAGTGCCAGCGCCAGCGCCAGCATGACGGCATGCACCACCCAGAAACCGATCGCGGGCGCGAGCCGGCCCTGCGCGATCCAGGCCTGGACGATCGACAGCAGGTTGCTGTAGAGCATGTAGAGCATGATCGCGAACACGAAATTGAGCGAGCGGCCGACCCTCGGATTGACGAATGACAGCGGGATCGCCGCCAGTGCGAGGATCACCGCCATGATCGGCAGACCGCAGCGCCAGGTGAACTCGGCGATATGCGCCGGGATCGGGTTGGACAGCAGTTCCAGCGTGGCGATGCCCTTCACCGGCCGATTCCCGCTGCGCGACTCCGCCGTCTCGATGCGGATCGCATAGCGCTCGAACACCGTCGTGCGGAATTCGGGGGAACCGGGCTCGCCCTCGTAGCGGCGCCCCTGCTCGAGCACCAGGAAGCGGTCGCCGTTGTCGCGGGTCTCGATGAACCCGCGGCGGGCGACCATGCTGCCGACCTTCTGGTTCTGCAGCGAATGCACGAACACGTTGCCCACCGTGCTGTCCTCGCGCGAAACCGACTCGACGAAAAAGACGCGGGCACCGCCGCGGGACTCGCGGAACACCCCGGCCGAGACGCTCGCCGATTCGTCGCGCGATTCGAGCTGGCGCCGGAACTCGTCGCTTTTCTGGTTGGCCCAGGGCGACAGGCCCAGGCTGAGTGCCCCGATCACCAGCGCCAGCGGCAGGGCGAACGCAAGCACCGGCCCGATCCAGGCCTGCGGCGAGACACCGCTCGCCGACCAGACGATCATCTCGGAATCGCGGTGCATGCGCGTCAGGCAGCTCAGCACCGTGATGAACAAGGTCAGCGACAGCACCACCGGCAGGTAATTGAACGCGGTGAAGCCGAGGATCGCCGCGACCCCGTCGGCGGCGAACTTGC
>JBILGF010000204.1:0-6256 GCA_044351195.1 Burkholderiales bacterium | reverse complement strand
GCGCGCGAATGGCCGACGGGCGATAAAATGACGGGATGGACGACCTGACCCCGGCAGAGCCGGCTTCCCCGCCGGGCGCATCGCTGCGCCTGACCGTCAACGGTGAAAGCCGGATATTCGCGTCCCCGCTTTCCTGCGAGGGGCTGCTCGAGGTGCTGGCGCTCGGCGGACGCAGGATCGCACTCGAACGCAATGGCGAGATCGTTCCGCGCAGCCGGCTGGGCGATACGCTGCTCTGCGACGCCGACACCATCGAAATCGTCGTCGCCGTCGGCGGCGGCTGACCACTGCACGGCAGGCACCCTGCCCACCGAACCTTCCGGAGTGAACCCATGTCCACCACGCCAGCGCCCTCCCCGTTGCGGATCGGCGAACGCAGCTTCCAGTCGCGCCTGCTCGTAGGCACCGGCAAGTACCGCGACTTCGACGAAACCCGGCTCGCGATCGAGGCCAGCGGCGCCGACATCGTCACCGTGGCGATCCGGCGCACCAACATCGGACAGACCCAGGGCGAACCCAGCCTGCTCGACGCGCTGCCGCCGTCGCGCTTCACCATCCTGCCCAACAGTGCCGGCTGCTACACGGCGGATGACGCCGTGCGTACGCTGCGCCTGGGACGCGAACTGCTCGACGGCCACGCGCTTTGCAAGCTCGAGGTGCTCGGAGACCCGCATACCCTGTATCCGAACATGCCGGAGACGATGCGGGCCGCGGAGACCCTGGTGCACGACGGATTCGAAGTCATGGTGTATTGCAGCGACGATCCGATCATGGCCAGGCAGCTCGAGGACATCGGCTGTGTCGCGGTGATGCCGCTGGCGAGCCTCATCGGCTCCGGCATGGGCATCCTGAACCCCTGGAACCTGCAGATCATCATCGGCAATGCAAAGGTACCGGTGATCGTCGATGCCGGCGTGGGCACCGCTTCGGACGCCGCGATCGCAATGGAACTGGGCTGCGACGGGGTGCTGATGAACACCGCGATCGCGGCGGCGAAGCAGCCGGTGCTGATGGCCTCCGCCATGCGCAAGGCGGTCGAGGCCGGGCGCGATGCATTCCTCGCGGGCCGGATGCCGAAGAAGCTATACAGTGCGACCCCCAGTTCGCCGACTGCCGGCCTGATCACGCCGCCGGGCAAGTCCGCTTGAGCAGCGCGCGCGCGCGAAGCCGCACGGAAGGAGGCGCCGCAGCCGACTCAGGGTCGCACGGTGCAGGCAGCGTCGAGGCACCTGCAGCCGCTGCGCCCGGGGCACGGCATATCCGCAGCTTCGTGCTGCGCCAGGGTCGCATCACCCAGGCCCAGCAGCGTGCATACGACGCGCTGCTGCCGGCCTTCGGCATCCCGTATGCGCAGGTGCCCGTGGACACCGCCCGCGTGTTCGGCCGACAAGCGCCGCTGATCGTCGAGATCGGCTTCGGCATGGGCGAAGGCATGGCGCGGATCGCAGCCGACCATCCGGAATGCGACTACCTGGGCATCGAGGTGCACAACCCCGGCGTGGGCAGCCTGCTCGACAGGATCGGACGCGACGGGCTGGAGAACGTGCGCATCGTGCAGCACGATGCCGTGGAGGTGATACGCGACATGGTCGCGCCCGACAGCCTCGCAGGGGTACATGTCTTCTTTCCCGACCCGTGGCACAAGAAGCGGCACCACAAGCGGCGCCTGCTGCAGGCACCCTTCGTCTCGCTGCTCGCCTCGCGCATCGCCCCGGGCGGCTACCTGCACGTGGCGACCGACTGGGAAGACTACGCGGTGCAGATCCTCTCGGTGCTGGAGACCGAGCCACTGCTGGCAAACACCGTCGACCGCTATGCCCCGCGCCCCGACTACCGGCCACTCACCCGCTTCGAGCAACGCGGGCTGCGGCTGGGACACGAGGTGTTCGATCTCGTGTTCCGCCGCACCTGAGCCGCCGCGCCGGTCACTGCACCGGCGAGAACGACGACGGCATCACGATCTTGTTTTCCTGGGCGATGTACTCGAGCGGCTCACGACCGTCCTTCTTCGCCTTCGCGCTCGGCGGCCAGATGCCGCTGGCCACCGCCTTGCCACGGGTTTCCATCCGGTCGTTCATCGACGCATACGGCCAGATGTGGATGAACTTGTTCAGCGCGCCGAGCTCCGAATACCACATGCCCAGGCACGGGGACATCCTGATGCGGTCCGGGATCGCCTTCTCCCAGTTGTCCATCAGCAGCGGCAGCTTGCCCGCCGGATAGGTGTAGGTGCGCATCTCGAAGACCGGGCCGTACTTGCCCGGCTGGATCGGCGGCGAGAACGGGAACGGGATGAAGATCTCGGAGCGCATCGAGACGAGGAACTCCTTGATGTCCGGCGGCCAGGTCTTGTCTGCCACGGCGGCGGCGCGAATCCGGTCGCGCTCGGCCAGGTCCGCATAGGGCCAGATGTGGATGATCTGGTTCAGCGGCCCGATCTCGGTGTGGAAGAACGCTGCCAGTTCAGAGAACTTCTTCCGTTTCTCGTAGGCTTCGCCGAATCGCCGCTCGACCTCGGCCTGGGAGCCGCTCTTGATGTCGTAGGTGCGTATTTCGTAGATCATCTTTCCTCCGGTTGGCGTGATTGCGGTGCCCCGGCCAGACCCGGCGCGCCGGATGGCCCGGCGGCAAGGTTGGGTGCAGGCTGCGGCGACGGATTCTGCCACCCGCGGGCACGCCCGTCATCCGATGCCGTTCGCACGTTCGCGCGCTCGTAAGTTCGTACGTTCGACCGGCGCCCTGCCCGGGCAGCCTGCGCCGCCATTGCACCGGCACCTGGCTAGTCGGGCAGGAACAGCGACACGAGGTCGTTCAGGTAGCGCAGGCCCTGCGCGCTCGGGCGCAGGTGCAGGTGGTCGCGCTGCAGCAGTTCGCGCGCCTCGGCAGCCGCGAAGGCTGCACGCAGCACGGTGAGCGGCAGTCCGGTTCGCTCGGCGAACAGCGCCGCCGGAACCCCCTCCGGCAGCCGCAGCGCGTTGAGCATGAACTCGAAGCCCAGTTGTGCGGGGTCGACGTCGTGCTGCTGCCACACGGCATCGCCGGCGAGCGCAGCCGCGATGTACCGCTGCGGCTGGCGATGGCGCACCTGCCGGAAGATGCGCCCGGGCAGCGACAGCTTGCCGTGCGCACCGGCGCCGATGCCGAGGTAGTCGCCGAACGTCCAGTAGTTCAGGTTGTGGCGTGCACGGTGTCCGGGCGCGGCGAACGCCGAGATCTCGTAGCGGACGAGCCCTGCTGCCGCCAGCCGGTCGTGAACCGCCTGCTCGATCAGGTCGGCATGGTCCTCATCGGGCAGCCGCGGCGGGTATCGGTGGAACCAGGTGTTCGGCTCGAGCGTGAGCTGGTAGGCCGACACATGCCGTGCACCAAGGTCGAGCGCTGTCGATACGTCGGACAACGCCTGCTCCGGCGTCTGGCCGGGCAGCGCGTACATCAGGTCGACGTTGACCCGATCGAAGATCGCGAGCGCGCCCTCGACTGCCGCCTTCGCCTCATGCGCATCGTGTACTCGCCCGAGTGCCTGCAGGGCGGTTGCATCGAACGACTGGACGCCGACCGACAGCCGGGTCACGCCGGCGTCGCGGAAGGCCTGGAATTTCTCCCGCTCGAATGTTCCGGGGTTTGCCTCGAGCGTGATCTCCGCGTCGGCATCGAGCGAAAGCCGCGCACGCAGTGCGTCGAGCAGTCGCGCGATCGATGCCGCCGGAAACAGGCTCGGCGTGCCGCCGCCGATGAACACCGTGTACACCCGGCGTCCCCAGATCAGCGGCAGCGCCGACTCCAGGTCGGCCACCAGCGCATCGACATAGGGCTCGAACGGGGTCTCGCCGCGCGCCTCGTGCGAGTTGAAATCGCAGTAAGGGCATTTCCGGATGCACCAGGGCAGGTGGACGTACAGCGACAGCGGTGGCATGCTGGGAAGTTGCAGGCCATGCGGGGGTGTCGCCACAGCTTTCGCCAGGGATGTCCCCAGAGGTGCCGCCACGTGTTTCAGCTCGCTCATCGCAAGAGCTTAACGCGGCTGGCGGCTGCAGCCTGCAGATTCGTACCCTGCACGCCGTTGCCATTGCGCCACTTCCTGTCCGCTGCCTGCTGCCCAGTGCTCACTGCCCGCTGCCCACAACCCGTCGCCTCCAGCCCCCCTGCCCCACCATGTCCAGCTACGTAGAACAGGCCCTGATCAGCGGCGAATCGGTACTGCATCTCGGGCGGCTGAGCTGGTGGTCGCTGTCCGGCTACCTGTTCTTCGGCGTGCTGCTCACGCCGGTATTCGGCGTCGGCCTGATCCTTCTGGCAATCGCCTGGGTGAAGCAGCACAGCACCGAACTGGCGGTCACGAACAAGCGCGTGATCACCAAGTTCGGTCTCATCCAGCGCGAAACGGTCGAGCTGAACATCCAGAAGGTCGAAAGCATCCAGGTGCTTCAGGGCATCCTGGGCCGCATGCTCGATTTCGGCACCATCGTCATCGCCGGCGGCGGCAATCCACAGGCACCGGTGCCAGGCATCCGCGACCCGATGGGCTTTCGCCGTGCCTTCCTCGAAGCCCAGGATAGCGCGCTGAAAGAGCGAGCCGTTCAGGACGCCTCCAGATGACCCGGCACCCGGAGGCGCAGACCCTCGGCAACCCGGATGCGTATTACGAGGCCCAGTACAACAACCGGCTGGCGATCCCGGACGCAGCCATCTTCACCGCGCGCGGCGTCGAGCGCTCCGCAGCCGCTCGCAATCGACTCGCGAAGCGCCTCGACCTGCCCTACGGCCCGTCGGCGCGCCAGCGCATCGATCTCTACCCGGCTGCTGCCGAACGCGCGCCGATCCTTTCGTTCATCCACGGCGGCTACTGGCGCTCGCGCGACAAGTCCGAGTTCGCCTTCATCGCCGAGCCCTTCGTGGCCGCGGGCATCACGGTGGCAATGCCCGAGTACGACCTTGCCCCGACGGTGACGGTGGCGGCAATCGTCGAGCAGATGGTCGCAGCGCACGCCTGGCTGTACCGGAACGCCGCAGGCCATGGTGCCGACCCTTCCCGGCTGTTCGTCGCCGGGCATTCCGCCGGCGGGCACCTGGCAGCGATGATGGCGGCGACGCACTGGAACGACATCGACGCAGCGCTGCCGCCCGACCTGGTCAAGGGCGCCTATGCGGTCAGCGGCCTGTTCGACCTGATGCCGATGCTGCATTTCTCGTTCAACGCGGATATCGGTCTGGACGCCGCGAGCGCGAAGGCGATGAGCCCGATCGAACATGCACCGGCATGGCCGGTTCCGGTGCGCACCGCTGCCGGCGCGCTCGAGAGCGACGAGTTCCGGCGCCAGTGCCAGGTACTTGCCGAGCGCTGGCCTGCATCGGTGAAAGGCCACATGGATGTTCCCGGTTGCCACCATCTGTCGGTGGCCGAAGCGCTGGCCGATCCGCAGGGCGAGCTGTTCCGCTCGGTGCGGAATTTCGTCCTCGGCGAGGGTTGACGCTGGCCGGCGGCGCAGCGTGCACCCCTGCCTCATCCCGGCTCCCCGCATCCCGGACCAATACCCGACGACGCATCCGCCGCGTACCACGCCACATCACAGAGGAGATCCGCCCATGGGCGCCGCCCGCCACCCGATGCCACCCGAAGTGAAGGATCTGTCGCTGGAACAGATCATGGACCAGTACGTCGCCCTCTATTCCGAGCGGGTGCCCGACTGGTACGCATTCGAGGACGCGAAGATCGAGGGCTGGAAACGCGCCCAGCACCGTTTCATCGGCGCGGGTGCCTCTGGCAAGCACGCCGATCCGGACGTGATCCCGGCACGGGGCTTCACCCTGACCATCATGTTCGTGAACCCCGGCCAGGGCAACGCGGCGCACACGCACGAATCCGAGGAATGCTTCTTCGTCCTGAAAGGCTTCCTCGATGTGTTCCTCGAAGACGAGTCTGGCCGCCAGGTATGGAAGCGGCTCGGGCCCTGGGACTGCGTGTCCTGTCCGCCGGGCGTGATCCACGGCTACGAGAACCGCAGCCTGGAACCCGTGTATTTCCAGGTGATGCACGGCCGGGCAAAGCCGGAGACCATGGGTTACGCCGACGCGTCGCTGTACGAGAAACGCGACGAGCACCTGAAGGCGGCGCCCACCTCGGCAGTCGACAAGCCCATCTGAGGCTTGCCGGGGCGGACACGCCGGCCACCCCGGCAACATCCCCCGCCCCTGCCTGCCCCCGCTCCCCATTCTCCCTGCCCTGCCCCTGCCCCTGCCCTGCCCCTTGCGTGCCCAC
>JBILGF010000294.1:0-4681 GCA_044351195.1 Burkholderiales bacterium | reverse complement strand
CTCGGTCGGCGTGACCAGCAGGCGGATACCTGCAGCCAGTGCCTCGGTGACCGCGGGCAGGACCTGTGCGGCACCGACCAGGAGTACGCTCGCCACGGCGCCGGTCGCAGCCACGGCATCGGCGCAGTCGGTGAACACCGGAATGCCATCGATCGGCCCGATGTCCGCGCGGGTACTGACACCGCCGACGATCGCCGTCCCGGCATCGCGCATCATCCGGGCATGGCGCTGCCCCGCGCGCCCGGTGATGCCCTGGACCAGCACCGGCGTATGCCGGTCGACCGACAAGGCGAAGACCGGACGCGGACTCATGCCGTGCCGCCAGAGGCGTGCGTGCCGTGCGACAGCTGCGCGCGCACCGACGCGATCGCACGGGTCAGGTCGGTCTCGACCTTCACGCCGCGCGCAGCGAGCACCTCGACCGCTTCGTCGAAGCCAGGGCCTGCGAGTCGCGCCACCACCGGCACCTGCAGTGCCGGCACGGCATCGAGCGCCTGCACCAGCAACCGCGAGAACTCGCCCAGATGGGTGATGCCGGCGAAGATGTTCACCAGCAGCACGCGCACCTGCGGACCCTCGCTCATCCAGCCGAGCACATCGATCAGCCGCTGCGGATCGCCGCGCAGCCCACCGGTGCGCACGTCGAGGAAGTTGTACGGGTGCAGCTGCTGCGCGCGCAGTTCGTCGATCAGCATCATGCTCAGCCCTGCCCCCGTGGTGAGCAGCGCGATCTCGCCGTCCGGGTCGACCACCACGTAGTCGCAGCCGTGCTGCCACTTGCGCGCGGCCTCGGGATAGCGGCGCGCCGCACGCTCGACCAGGGCGGACAGTGCCGACTGCCGATACAGCGCGTTGTCGTCGGTGATCAGCTTGGCATCGGCAGCCAACCAGCATGGCGCCTGGCCGCCGGCTATCCCGGACGGCGGCAGGACGAACAGCGGATTGATCTCGATCATCTGCGCATCGAGCGCGATGAATGCGGCTGCGAGGCGCTCGCCTGCCTCCGCCACGGCACCCTGGCTGCCGGGAGACAACCGCGAGGCGGCCCGCCTCGCCGCGGCGGCGATCGATGAGACATCCAGCGCGGCAGTCTCGCGCACCAGCGCGCGCGGGTCCGCCGACTCGATGTCGACCCCGCCCGCGTCCGAGGCCAGGACCTGCACCTGTGCGTTCGCCGCATCCAGGGTGATCGACAGGTACACCTCGTGCGCCCCGTCGAGCGCCTGCTCGATGCGGCAGCCTGCCACGACGCGCCCGCCCAGAGGCCCCGAGTGCAGTCGCGCAGCCGTCTCGAGTGCTTCGGCGGCGCCGGCTGCGCGGCGGATGCCGCCCGCCTTGCCGCGTCCACCCCCGGCGACCTGCGCCTTGACCACCAGCGCACCGGCCGGGACGGTGCCTTCGACGCCACCGGACGGATCCACCCAGCAACCGGCGGGCGCCGCCACCCCGAATGCGGCAAGCAGCGCCTTGGCGTCGTGTTCGAAGAGGAACATGCGCTCGCGCAACGCGCTAGTAGCCGCCCGACGAACCACCCACCGGCTTCATCGGCGACCAGCCGGTCAGGCGTGCCGCCTCTGCCTTGACGTAGTTGGACATCGCGCCGCGGTCGGGGACCAGCATCACCATGCCGAAGCCCTGGTCGATGTAGCGCTGGGTGAACTTCGAGCTGTTGGTGTGGATACCGGCGACGACGCCATGGCGCTTGCAGGTGGCGAGGATGCGGTCGACCGTCTCGATGTGCCGCGGCTCGTCGTTGTCCATCACCGGGGGCAGGCCGAGCGCGAGCGCGAGGTCGGTGGGCCCGATGTAGGCGGCATCCACGCCAGGCGTCGAGATGATCTCGTCCATCTTCTCGATGCCCTCGGGCGTCTCGATCATCACCACGCAGATCACTTCCTGGTCGGCATGCTTCTGGTAGTCGGCACCGGCGTAGTACAGCACCCGGTTCGGACCGTTGCTGCGCATGCCGCGGGGCGGATAACGGCAGGCGGCCACCGCACGCTCGGCCTCGGCACGATTGCTCACCATCGGCACGATCACCCCGTAAGCACCGGCATCGAGCACCTTCATGATCATCGACGGCTCGTTCCACGGCACGCGTACCAGCGGCGTGACGTCGGTGGTCGAGATCGCCGTGAGCATCGGCACTGCGTCCGAGTAGTCGATGCAGCCGTGCTGCATGTCGATGCACAGCCAGTCGAGCCCGGTATGGGCCATCACCTCGGCCGCGAAGCAATGAGGAATGGACAGCCATCCGCCCACGGCTGGCTTGCCTTCGCGCCACAGCTGCTTGATCCGGTTTCCGCGCATGTTTCCTGCTCCCCCGTTCCGGTGTGTCGGCGTCGCGGTCGACCCGCGCTCGGCCCCGAGTATACGTCCGGGCAGGCGGTACCTTCGGCGTGCATCCGGCCGCCTCGAAGGTGGCGGCCGTCGCGCGCATCTCCGGCGCCCGGCGGCGACATCGGGCCGACCGGGGCCGCCGGACCGGACTTCGGGGGACGGCGCACGCAGTACGCACGGCATTGCCTCCGATGGACTAAAATCCGCGGCTGATCTATGACGAACGACCCGAGGAGATGACATGGCCCAGGCCCAGCGAATCCGTTTCTTCACCAAGCCCGGCTGAACGAGCTGCCTCCGGACGAAAGAGTTTCTTTCGCGACTCGACATCGAATTCGACATCATCGATGTCTTCAACGACCCTGACGGGCTCGAACAGCTGACCGCGCTCGGCGCCAAGACGACCCCGGTCGTCGCACGCGGCGACCAGTGGGTGCTGGGACAGGTCATCCCCGATGTGGCGAAGTTCCTCGGCCTGCAGTTCGATGGCGGGCCGGCACTCACCCCGGCGCAACTCGTGCAGCGGGCCGAAGTGGTACTGGCAGGCGCGCAGCGGTTCGTGCCGCAACTGCCGGTCGAGACGTTCAACGAACTGCTGCCCATGTCCGGCCGCAAACGCACCTACCGCGAGCTTGCGCACCATCTGGTGCGTATCCAGGAGGCGATGATCGAGGCGGTGCAGGGCGTGGAGTTCACCATCGAACAGCCGGTCAAGCCGCCGGCGGACACGATCACCCGTCCGCAGCAGGTCGCCGACTACGCGGGCGAAGTGCGCCAGCGGCTGCACGACTGGTGGGCGCAGCACGAGAAGACCGACCCGGCCGCGGCGCAGGTGGTGCAGACCTACTTCGGTGAACAGCCGCTGTCGGTGCTGCTCGAGCGCTGTGCCTGGCACTCCGCGCAGCATGCCCGGCAATTGCAGTTCCTGTTGTCCCGGATGGGCATCGAACCCGACCGGCCGCTTGTTGCCGAAGACCTGAAGGGATTGCCCCTGCCCGAAAAGGTCTGGGAAGACTAGCCCATGCCGTGAACGACTCTTCCGCTGCAGCCATCCATCCCCCCTCGGTCGACCGACTCCTTCGATCGGCCGAGGGGCAGCGGTTGATCGAACGCCACGGGCGGTCGATGACGCTCGATGCCATCCGTGCCGGCATCGATCAGTTGCGCGCCAGCGGCACGGGCTTCGATCCGGTCACCTTCTTTACCGCCTGCGCCGGGGTGCTCGAACGTGACAGCCGCCCCGGCCTGCTGCCGGTCATCAACCTGACCGGCACCGTCCTGCATACCAACCTCGGCCGCGCATGGGCGGCGCCCGAGGCGATCGAGGCGGTGATGGCCGTGATGGGCCAGCCGGCCAACCTCGAGTTCGACCTGTCCACCGGCCGGCGCGGCGAGCGCGACAGCCATGTCGAGAAGCTGCTGTGCCGGATCACCGGCGCCGAGGCAGCGACCCTGGTGAACAACAACGCCGCCGCCGTCCTGCTGATCCTGACCGCGCTCGCAGCACGGCGCGAGGTCATCGTGTCCCGCGGCGAACTGATCGAGATCGGCGGCGCCTTCCGCATGCCGGACATCATGGTCCGTGCCGGCTGCAAGCTGCGCGAGGTCGGCACCACCAACCGCACCCACGGCCGGGACTACGAAGAGGCGATCAGCCGGTCGACTGCTGCCCTGATGCGCGTGCATCCGAGCAACTACCAGGTCGAAGGCTTCACCTCGATCGTCGACACCCGCACGCTGGCCGGCATCGCGCATGCGCACGGTCTGCCGATGCTGGAAGACCTGGGCAGCGGCTCCCTGGTCGACCTCGTTCCCTACGGGCTGCCGCACGAACCGACTCCGCAGGAAGCGCTGGCCGACGGCGCCGACGTGGTCACCTTCAGCGGTGACAAGTTGCTGGGCGGCCCGCAGGCCGGGCTGATCGTCGGGCGCAAGGCCCTGATCGACCGTATCCGCAAGTGTCCGCTCAAGCGCGCCTTGCGCCTGGACAAGATGACCATCGCGGCGCTGGAGGCCACGCTGCGCCTGTACCTCGATCCCGACCGCCTGCGCCAGCGCCTGCCCGCGCTGCGCCTGCTCAGCCGGACCCGGGAAGATATCCACGCCTGTGCACTGCGGCTGCGTCCCGTGTTCGCGGCCGCGCTGGGCGAGCGTGCCTCGGTCGCGGTGGTCGACTGCTCGAGCCAGATCGGCAGCGGGTCGCTGCCGGTCGATCGCCTGCCAAGCGCCGCGCTGTCGATCCGCCTGTCCGGACGCGGCGGCGGGCTCGATCGGCTCGCTGCCCGGCTGCGCGCCCTGCCCCGACCGGTGATCGGACGCATCCATGACGACGCGCTGCTGC
>JBILGF010000203.1:0-6274 GCA_044351195.1 Burkholderiales bacterium | reverse complement strand
AAAGGAAAAGGAAGCGCGAATCAACGGTGAGATCACCTCGCCCGAGATACGTCTGGTAGGCCTTGAAGGCGAACCGCTGGGCATAGTCAGTTCTGCGCAGGCACTCGCAATGGCCGAGGCTGCGGAGGTCGATCTTGTCGAGATCGCGCCGACGGCAGTGCCACCGGTGTGCAGGCTGATGGACTTCGGCAAGTTCAAGTACCGTGAGAGCAAGAAGAAGCACGAGGCCAAGCTCAAGCAGAAGCAGATCCAGGTCAAGGAAGTGAAGTTCCGGCCCGGCACTGACGAAGGCGACTACCTGATCAAGATGCGCAACCTGAAGCGCTTCCTGGGCGAAGGGGACAAGGCGAAGATCACGTTGAGATTCCGCGGCCGCGAGATGGCGCACCAGGAGTTCGGCGTCAAGCTGCTCCAGCGCATCCAGTCGGAACTCCTCGAAATCGGCATGGTGGAACAGTTTCCGAAGCTCGAGGGGCGCCAGATGATCATGGTCATCGCCCCGAAGAAGCACTAGGCCGCAAGGTCCGGGCGGGTTTCGGTCCGGTGCAGCAGGCGCCGCAAGTCGGCGCAGATTCAACCCCGCGTCCCGGCGCGGGGAAACAAGTGGACGGCAGGCTCCCTAAGCATTCCCGTCGAGGGAATCGCCCACCGACCATGCAAAACAGAGGTGAAGCATGCCCAAGATGAAGACGAAGAAGGGCGCGGCCAAGCGTTTCAAGGCTCGCGGCAGCGGCAGCATCAAGCGAAGCAAGGCGTTCCTGCGCCACATCCTTACCAAGAAGACCACCAAGCGCAAGCGCGGCCTTCGCGGAACGTTGACCATCCACGCGTCGAACGAGAATTCGGTTCGCGCGATGCTGCCATACGCATAAGGAGCCTTCGCCATGCCACGAGTCAAACGCGGCGTAACAGCCCGCGCACGCCACAAGAAAGTCCTCGAACAGGCCAAGGGTTTCCGCGGCCGCCGCAAGAGTGTCTACCGCATCGCCAAGCAGGCGGTGATGAAGGCCGGGCAATACGCCTATCGCGACCGCCGTCAGCGCAAGCGCCAGTTCCGCGCCCTGTGGATCGCCCGTATCAACGCGGCATCGCGTGAATGCGGACTGACCTACAGCGTGTTCATGAACGGCCTGAAGCGCGCCTCGATCGAGGTCGATCGCAAGGTGTTGTCCGACATTGCGGTGTTCGACAAGGCGGGTTTCGCGAAGCTGGTCGAACAGGCACGCGCAGCACTGCCGGCAACGACCCCGGGTGCCTCGGCCTCTGCCTGAGCCGGCGTTCGTTCGCTGATCCGGTCCGCTCGTGGCCGGCCGGTGCCTGGTGCATCGGTCGGCCATGTCGGAGTGTCTGGTATCCGCTCAACAAGGTCGTTCTTCCAAGATGCAAGCCGAACTCGATCGCATCGTCTCCGAGGCGCTCGCTTCGTTCGCAGACGCCGGTGACGCACCCCGGCTCGAACAGGACAAGGCCCGATTCCTCGGCAAGGCCGGGTCGCTGACCGAACTGCTGAAGTCGCTCGGCCGGCTCGAGCCGTCCGAGCGCCGCGACGCGGGTGCGGCGATCAATGCCGCCAAGACCCGGATCGAGGCCGCACTCGACGAACGGCGGCGTGCGATCGCCGATGGGGCGCTGCAGGCGCGGCTCGCCCAGGAAACCATCGACGTGTCCCTGCCCGGGCGCGGCCGCGGCCGTGGCGCGATCCACCCGGTGGTACGCACCCAGCAGCGGGTCGAGGCGATCTTCCGTTCGATCGGCTTCGACATCGCGGACGGCCCCGAGATCGAGACCGACTGGTACAACTTCACGGCGCTGAACAACCCCGAGAATCATCCGGCGCGATCGATGCAGGACACCTTCTACATCGACGGCCACGACAGCGAGGGCACGCGCTTGCTGTTGCGCACCCACACGTCGCCGATGCAGGTGCGGCATGCACGCACGCATGTTCCGCCGATCAAGGTGATCGCGCCCGGGCGCACCTACCGGGTCGACTCCGATGCCACCCACTCGCCGATGTTCAACCAGGTCGAAGGGCTCTGGATCGACGAGGACATCAGCTTCGCCCACCTGAAGGGCGTCTACACGAATTTCCTGCAGACGTTCTTCGAGACCGACCAGCTGAAGGTCCGCTTCCGTCCGTCCTATTTTCCGTTCACCGAGCCGTCGGCGGAAGTGGACATGGCGTTCGACAGTGGTCCGCTCAAGGGTCGCTGGCTCGAAATCTCCGGCGCTGGGCAGGTGCATCCGACGGTGATACGCAACTTCGGGCTCGACCCGGAGCGCCATGTCGGCTTCGCGTTCGGCAGTGGCCTCGAGCGTCTGACCATGCTCCGCTACGGCATCGGCGACCTGCGGCTGTTCTTCGAGAACGACCTGCGCTTCCTTCAGCAATTCCAGTACTGATCGCGGGGCCCTGACATGCAATTCTCCGAGTCCTGGCTGCGCAGCTTCGTCGATCCCGCGATCGACAGCGAGGCGCTCGCACACCTGCTCACGATGTCCGGCCTCGAGATCGAAGAGCGCGAGCCGGTCGCACCGTCGTTCACCGGCGTCGTGGTGGCGAAAGTTCTGTCCGTGGTGCCTCACCCGAACGCCGACCGGCTGCGCCTGTGCACCGTCGATGCCGGCGGCGCCATGCCACTGTCGATCGTCTGCGGTGCGCCCAATGTGCGCGAGGGCATGGTGGTGGCGTGCGCCACCGTCGGCGCTGCCTTGCCCGGCGGGTTGCAGATCAAGCGCGCGGCGGTCCGCAAGGTCGACAGCGAAGGCATGCTCTGTTCGGCGCGGGAACTCGGCCTGTCCGAAGCTGCAGACGGGTTGCTGGACCTGCCAGCGTCGCTGGTGCCGGGTACGTCGCTGCGCGAGGCACTCGGCCTGGATGACATGAAGCTGGAGGTCAAGCTCACGCCCAACCGTGCCGACTGTCTCAGCCTGCACGGCATCGCACGCGAAGTCGCGGCGCTCACCGGTGCGCCGCTCACGGTACCGCCCTGCACGCCAGTGGCTGCGACGATCGAAGACCGGCTGCCGGTCGTGATCGATCCGGCGGCCCATGATCTCTGCGGCCGCTTCGCCGGCCGGGTGATCCGTGGCGTCGATGCGCGAGCCCTCACGCCCGACTGGATGAAGCAGCGGCTCGAGCGGTCCGGCCAGCGCTGCGTGTCCGCCCTGGTCGACATCTCCAACTACGTGATGCTCGAACTCGGCCAGCCGACCCATGTTTTCGACCTCGACTGCATCCGCAACGGCCGCCTCGGCGTTCGCTGGGCACGTGCCGGCGAGCAGGTGACACTGCTCAATGACAGCAGCGTCGATCTCGGGGCCGATTTCGGCGTGATCACCGATGGCGACCAGCCCGAGGCGATCGCCGGGATCATGGGTGGCGCACATTCCGCCGTGTCGCTCGATACGCGCAACGTCTATGTCGAGTCTGCGTTCTGGTGGCCCGGCGCGATCGCCGGGCGTGCGCGCCGCCTCAACTTCACCACGGAGGCGGGCCATCGGTTCGAGCGCGGCGTGGATTTTTCGCGTGCCGTCGACTGCCTGGAGCGCATCACTGCGCTGATCCTCTCCATCTGTGGCGGCAGCCCAGGGCCGGTCGACGATCAGGTGGTCGCGCTGCCTGCGCGCTCGCCGGTCAGGCTGCGCGTGACGCGCTGCAACCGGGTGATCGGCATCACCTTTGCCGCCGAGTCCATCGGAAGCATCTTCGATCGTCTCGGCTTCGAATGGACGCTGGCAACCGAGGATGGCGAGCCTGTCTTCACGGTCACGCCGCCATCCCATCGCTTCGACCTGTCGATCGAGGAAGACCTGATCGAAGAAGTGGTGCGTATCCACGGCTACGACGACCTGCCGGCGATCCCGCCCGCGTCCATCGCCTGGATGCGCGTGCCGCCCGAGACGCGCCGTAGTGCCGATGCGGTGCGCTCGGCGCTGGCGGGCCGTGACTACTTCGAGGCGCTCAACTTCGGTTTCGTCGATCCTCGCTGGGAAGCCGATTTCGCGGGTGCCGGGACCGACAAGGGCGCTCCGGCGCCGATCGCGCTCGTCAATCCGATCGCCAGCCAGCTTGCGGTCATGCGATCGACGCTGATCGGCGGTCTCGTCGCCAATGTGCGCCACAACGTGAACCGGCGCCAGGCTCGCGTACGGTTGTTCGAACTGGGCCGCGTATTCCGGCGCGATGCCACTGTGCCCGATGGCCCGCTGACCGTGGCCGGCATCGACCAGCCGCTGCGGCTGGCCGCCATCGCGCATGGCGACGTCGATCCCGAGCAGTGGGGCGCCCGGCCCAGGCCGGTCGATTTCTACGACATCAAGGCAGACCTCGAAGCGCTGCTCGCCCCGCGCGTCGCCTGCTTCGAACAGGCGGCGCATCCGGCACTGCATCCTGGCCGCTGCGCACGCGTCCTGCTGCAGGGCAAGGCCATCGGCTGGATCGGTGAACTGCATCCGCGCTGGCAGCAGCAGTACGAACTGCCAGCCGCCACCGCACTGTTCGAGGTCGACTGGGCAGCACTGGCCGAGGGTGTACTGCCGGTCGCCTGCGATGTATCCCGATTCCCTCCGGTGCGGCGCGACCTGGCGTTCGTGGTCGACAGCACGCTGCGCGCGCAGGATATGGTGGACAGCGTGATGGCTGACCGGCCACCGTTCGTCGAACGCTTCGAGGTCTTCGATTCCTATGTCGGAGGCGGCATCGAAGGTGGAAAAAAAAGCCTTGCTTTCCGGGTGTTACTGCAAGATACTCGAAAAACTCTCACCGATGGCGAAGTCGATTCGAGCGTCGCTCGACTGATAGAGATCATTGCGATCCGGCACGATGGAAGACTCCGCCAATAAGGCAACCATGGTCTCGAGCGGACCCGACGAGCGGAAGACGCTCACCAAGGCCGAGCTTGCCGAGATGCTGTTCGAGCGCGTCGGGCTGAACAAGCGCGAGGCGAAGGACATGGTCGAATCCTTCTTTGAAGAAGTGCGTACCGCACTGCAGAAGGGCGAGGGCGTGAAACTGTCCGGTTTCGGGAATTTTCACCTGCGCGACAAGCCGCAACGCCCGGGCCGCAATCCGAAGACCGGGCAGGAGATCCCCATCACCGCCCGGCGCGTAGTCACCTTTCATGCGAGCCAGAAGCTCAAGGCGATGGTCGACCAGGCCTGCGACGGTGGATCACAGCCAGGCTAGCGATGCTCGTGCACGGGTGGCGTTGCCCCCGATACCCGCCAAGCGCTACTTCACGATCGGTGAAGTAAGTGAATTGTGCGGAGTGAAGTCGCATGTGCTGCGCTACTGGGAACAGGAGTTCACCCAGCTCAAGCCGGTCAAGCGGCGTGGCAACCGGCGCTACTACCAGCACCACGAGGTGCTGCTGATCCGTCGTATCCGCGAGTTGCTGTACGAGCAGGGCTTCACCATCAGCGGTGCACGCAACCGGCTGGATACCCATGTGGGTATGGACCTGGCAGTCGAGCCCGCCGAGGCAATTGCTGCCGTGGCCGGCACGGAGATGGACTGGGCAAGCGTGCGTGCCGAGCTCGAGGCGATCGCTGCGGCGCTGAGATAACTGGCGCTCGTCGGACCGGGCAGGGCATTTCCCCGGGCGCCCAGGAGGTCAGTGGAGCTGGTGGTGCAGGTGGTGCCAGTGCTGTCGGCACAGCACAGGGGTTCCGGATTTCCGGTGTGAACAGATACCGGACCCACGCCATTGGATATTGGTCGGGGCGAAAGGATTCGAACCTTCGACCCCCTGCACCCCATGCAGGTGCGCTACCAGGCTGCGCCACGCCCCGACCGAACGCGGAGTATACCAGCGCGCCCCATCGGTCGCTATCGTGCGAGGGCCTTGCAAGGGTCGTGCTAGGGTCTGGATCAAGGCTGCCGATGCGCGTTCGGCGCTGCGCGGTCCGAGCGGGCGCGGGCAGGGCTGTACCGGATCGGTGCCTGATGTCGTGCCAGCGCGATGTGTCAGGTTGCGTGTCGCCGCGGTCCTGCGGCAGGCGTTCGCGCCCCGCGCATCCACGCGGGGTCCGGAGGCGTACAAGGAACAGGGGCTGGCGCAGGGGCGCGCAGCCCGGGTTGCTCGAACGGAGGCAGGATGAAAAGACGTCAATGGCTCGTTCGTTTTTCCGGAATGGTCGCTGCGGCAGTGGCTGGCCCGTCGATCGCGCAGGCGCCCTCCGCTCGGGCGGGTACGGCAGCCGTCGCTGCGGTGCCCAAGCTGGTGAAGACACGCGCCCAATGGCGGGCACTGCTGCCCGCGGAAAGCTATCG
>JBILGF010000202.1:0-6292 GCA_044351195.1 Burkholderiales bacterium | reverse complement strand
CTGGAGCCGATCGAGATGGCGCTGGCCCATGTCGGATCGATGATGACCGATGCGTTCGTCGTGCTGATGCTGGGCATGCTGCTGATCGTGGCGATCGACGTGCCGTTCCAGATCTGGAACCATGTGCAGCAGTTGCGCATGACCAAGGAGGATGTGCGCAAGGAAGGCAAGGAGACCGAAGGCAGTCCCGAGGTGAAGGGCCGCATACGGGCGATGCAGCGCGAGATGGCGCGGCGCAGGATGATGTCGGCGGTGCCGAAGGCGGACGTGGTGATCACGAACCCGACCCACTATGCGGTCGCGCTGCAGTACCAGGAAGGACGCATGCGCGCCCCCCAGGTGGTGGCCAAGGGCACTCGCGAGACCGCGGGGCGCATCCTCGAACTCGCGCGCGAGAACGGTGTGCCGGTGCTGCGCGCACCGCCGCTGGCGCGTGCGCTCTATCGCCATGCGGAAGTCGGCGAGGGGGTGCCAGCTGCGCTGTATGGCGCAGTCGCCGAGGTGCTGGCCTGGGTCTACCAGCTGCGCCTGGCGCGCGGCTACGGTTCGCTGCTGCCGGCGGCGCCCACCACGTTCGAGGTGCCGCCCGGGCTCGACCCTGGTCCCGACCCCGATGCCGACCCCGGCCTCGACCCCGATGCCGACCCTGGCCTCGACCCCGCATCCGGTCGGTACGCCCAGCCGGCGCCTGGCAGCGTGGCCGGCCGCGCACGCAGCGAGCCGCCGTCGGTGCCGGCTGCGGCCGCGGATCGCGCCTGATGCACGGGCAGCCTGACCGATGAGTGCACTGCCACCCGGCCCCGGTGCGGCCTACGGCGCGCCCGGTCGGCCCGTCAGCTCGCAGTGGACTCGTGCTGCCGCGCCGCTGCTGATCATCCTCGTGCTCGGGATGATGGTGCTGCCGGTGCCCACCATCCTGCTCGACCTGCTGTTCACGTTCAACATCGCGCTTTCGGTGATCGTGCTGCTGGTGGCGCTCTACACGCTGCGGCCGCTCGAGTTTTCGGTGTTCCCGACCATCCTGCTGATCACCACGCTGCTGCGCCTGTCGCTCAACGTGGCCTCCACCCGGGTCATCCTGCTCGAGGGCCACACCGGGCCGGATGCCGCGGGCGAGGTGATCGAAGCGTTCGGAAACTTCCTCATCGGCGGCAACTACGCGGTCGGCCTGATCGTGTTCCTGATCCTGGTGATCATCAATTTCGTGGTGATCACCAAGGGCGCCGGCCGCATCGCCGAGGTCGCGGCGCGGTTCACGCTGGATGCGATGCCAGGCAAGCAGATGGCGATCGATGCCGACCTGAACGCGGGGCTGATCCGCGAAGACGAGGCGCGGGCACGCCGCCAGGCGATCGCCGCCGAGGCCGATTTCTACGGGTCGATGGACGGTGCCTCCAAGTTCGTGCGTGGCGACGCGATCGCCGGCATCATCATCGTGGTGATCAACATCGTCGGCGGCCTGGCCATCGGCATGCTCCAGCATGGCATGTCGTTCGGCGATTCGGCCAGTGCATACGTGCTGCTCACCATCGGCGATGGCCTGGTCGCGCAGATCCCCGGTCTGGTGATCTCCACTGCGGCCGGCATCGTGGTCAGCCGCGCCGGCAGCGAACAGGATCTGTCCGACCAGTTCATCACGCAGATGTTCAGCCGGCCGCAGGTGCTCTACATCACCGCCGGCATGATCGGCCTGGTCGGCCTGATCCCCGGCATGCCCAACCTGGCGTTCATCGCCATCGCGGCAGGCCTGGGCTGGATCGGCTGGTATATGGCCCGCAAGCAGCAGCTCGCCGATGCACAGCCGCCACCGCCGCCGATGTTGAAGGCCGAGCCGGTCGAGGTCGGGTGGCACGACGTGGTGCCGGTCGACATGCTCGGGCTCGAGGTGGGCTACCGGCTGATTCCGCTGGTCGACCGGGCGCAGGATGGCGAACTGCTCAAGCGTATCCGCGGCATCCGCAAGAAAGTGGCGCAGGACCTCGGCTTCCTCGTTCCGGCGGTGCACATCCGCGACAACCTCGAGCTGCGCCCCAACGCGTACCGGATCCTGCTCAAGGGCGTCGATGCAGGCACTGGCGAGGTGTTCCCGGGCATGTTCCTGGCCATCAATCCCGGTCGCGTGCTGGGTAACCTGCAGGGCGCGGCGACGAAGGATCCCGCGTTCGGACTGCCGGCCACCTGGATCGACGCTGGCCAGCGCGACCAGGCGCAGAGTCTCGGCTACACGGTGGTGGATGCCGGCACGGTGGTGGCCACCCACCTGTCGAACATGATCCAGACCAACGCGCACGAACTGCTGGGCCGCGAGGAGACCCAGTCGCTGCTCGACCATATCGCGAAGGACTCGCCGAAGCTGGTCGAAGACCTGGTGCCGCGCGTGCTCAACCTGACCGTGGTGCAGCGGGTACTGCAGAACCTGCTCGCCGACGGCGTGCACATCCGCGACATGCGCAGCATCATCGAATCGCTGGCAGAGCACGGCCCGAAGACCCAGGATGCAGAGGAACTCACCGTCCAGGTGCGGGTAGCCCTGGGCCGGGCAATCATGCAGTCCGTTTTTTCCGGGGCGGGGGAGTTGCCGGTAATCGCGCTCGACCCCACACTCGAGCAGATGCTGACCCAGATGACCCAGGGACGCGCCGGCGACAAGGCCGACAGGGGCGATCGTGCCTCCGACGGTGCCGGTCTCGAACCGACGCTCGCCGAGAACCTGCTGCGCCAGGCGGCCTCGCTCGCCCAGACACAGGAGCAGTCCGGCCAGCCCGCCGTGCTGCTGGTGGCGCCGGCCCTGCGCGCGCTGCTGATGCGCTTCCTGAAGCGGGCGGTACCCCAGCTCAAGGTGATTTCACACGCAGAGATCCCTGACAGCAAGACCATCCGCGTGGTCGCCGTGCTCGGAGGCCGGGCATGATCGTGCGTCGATTCCAGGCCGCTTCCACCCGCGAGGCCTTGCGCGAGGTGCGCGACGCGCTCGGTGCCGATGCGCTGATCCTGTCCAATCGCCGGTCGCCCTCGGGCGGGGTCGAACTGGTCGCGATGATCGAATCCGGCGTCGAACCGACGGTGCTGCCGGCGCCCTTCCCGGCGCGCGCCGAGGTCGAGCCGCATCGTCGGTCTGCGATCGATGCCTATGCGCAGGCGTCGCTCGCCGACGATGCCGATGAACCGGCCGTCGTGCGCCCGGGGCCGCTTGCGCGCGGTCAGCGCGCCGCGCCCTGGCCGCCGCTCCAGCAGGCACCGACGCAGCCGCAGGTGCAGGCGCAGGCGCACGGCAGCGACGATGACACGGTGCCGCTGGCGCCGCTTGCACCGGGGCTGGCTGCCTCGCACGGCGCCACGGCCGGCACCGGGCCTGCGGCCATCGCCACCGGCCGCACCCAGGACGCGGGTGCCATCGGCGAGATTGCCGCCGAGGTACGGTCACTGCGCGCCCTGGTCGAACATCAGCTCGCCGGCTTCGCGTGGGGCGAGCGATCCCGCCGCTCGCCGGTGGCGACCGAGGTGATGCGACGGCTGCTCGCCGCCGGCTTCAGTACGCTGCTCGCGCGCGAACTCGCCGAGGCGGTCTCCGGGGATACCTCCCCCACGTCCGATGCGTCGCCCGCAGCGCCCGCCAGCCCGGCCGGCGCGCTGCCTGCCGGCACCGCAGCCGGAGCGTCCGGAGCGTCCGAGGGTGCCAGCCCGGCCAGCGCGGCGACGCCGGTGGACGCCGCCTGGCGCCAGGTGCGTGCGCTGCTGTTCGAGCGCCTGAAAAGCCTGCTGCAGCCGGTCGATCCCTGCGAGCAGGGCGGCGTGTTCGCGCTGGTGGGCCCGACCGGCGTGGGCAAGACCACCACGGTGGCCAAGCTCGCTGCCCGCTGCGTGCTCGCGCGCGGCGCATCGAGTGCGGCATTGCTCACCACCGACGGCTTCCGCATCGGTGCGCTCGATCAGTTGCGCATCTACGGCCGCATCCTGGGCGTGCCCGTGATCGCGGTACGCGATGAACCCGAACTGCAGATGACGCTCGGCGATCTCGCCTCGCGGCACCTGACGCTGATCGACACCGTCGGCATGAGCCAGCGCGATCGTCGGCTGGCCGAACAGGCAGCGCTGCTGTCCGGGGAGGGGCGCCCGGTGCAGCGGGTACTGCTGCTGTGCGCGGCCTCGTCGGGCAGCACGCTGGAGGATGTCGCGACCCGCTATGCCGGCGCCGGCCTCGACGGCTGCATCCTGACCAAGATCGACGAGGCGGTGTCCCTCGGAGGCGTGCTTGACGTGGTGCTGCGGCACCGGCTGCGGGTGTACTTCGTGACCAACGGACAGCGCGTGCCGGAGGACCTGCACCTGCCCAATCCGCTGTACCTGATCGATCGTGCGCTGCGCGGCCGGGAGGCCGCCACCCCGTTCACCCCGGCCAGCGACGAGTTCGCACTGGTGGCCGCCAGCGGAGGGTCCGGTGCCTGATCCGGCGCTCGAGCGGCCGCAGCACGCGGGTGCATACGCCGGCCCGGTCGAAGACCAGGCCGCCAGCTTGCGCCGGATGCTCGGCGGCACGACGCTGCGCAGTGCGCTGTTCATCGGCGGTGACGCCGGGATCGGCCAGACGGCGCTGGTGGCCGCGACCGCCGAGGCGCTGGCACAGCGTGGCCATGCCGTGCTGGTGGTCGATGGCCAGCCGCACCTGCGCAGTGGTGCCGGATGGTTCGGACTGCGGCCCCGGGGCGACCTCGGCGAAGCGCTGTCCGGCCAGCGACGGCTGGACGAAGTCCTGCTGTACGCCGCCGGCGGTGTCACCTGGGTCCCGGCAGCCCGCCTGGGGCATGCGTCTGCGCCCGGGCATGGGCTGGCACCGGTGGCCGGTGCGCCAGAGGCGGCTTCGCGTGTCGTCTCCGAACTGGCTGCCCGTTTCGATTGCGTGCTGCTCGACGTGCCCGCCGACCGGGCTGACCGCTGGTGGCCGTCTGCGGCCTGCGCCAGCGCAGTGCTGCTCGGGTCCACCGAGGCCGCGCGCTCGGTGACCGCAGCCTACTCCGCGCTCAAGATGCTGGCGCTCGAGGTCGGCCAGCAGCGCTACCTGTGGTGGATCGGCCGTACCGCCGATCCGGCGGCTGCCGAGGCCGTCTGGACCAAGGTGGCGCAGACCGCACAGCGGTTCCTGCAGGTGCGCGTGGGATACGCGGGCGCGGTCCCGTTCGATCCCGTGGTGCCGCGTGCCCAGCGCCTGCGGCGGTCCCTGGCGTCGGTGTTTCCGGCAAGCCCGGCCGCGGCCGCCTGTGCGCTGCTTGCGCAGCAACTCGACGCCCCGGTGCCGCCACAGGACGCGCCCGAGCAGGCATGGCGCGGCCTGCTGCTCGGCGAGGTGCCACTCGAGCCCGTTCCGGCGCAGAATCGGGACGGACCGCTCCGCGCAATGCCGCAGGATCCGGTCCGCAACGCGTCCCGGCATCCGCTGCCGCTGGGCATGCCGGGCACAACCGCACTAGTATCGCGCTAATTCAGCACAGGATCGCCCCTCCAGATGCCCCCGATTGCCTCGATCGACGACAAGGATGCCATCGTCAAGGAGATGGCTCCGCTGGTGAAGCGGATCGCCTACCACTTCATGACCCGCCTGCCCGCCAGCGTGGATGTCGACGACCTCATCCAGGCCGGCCTGATGGGCCTGCTCGATGCGTCGGGCAATTTCGACAGTACCCAGGGCGCGCAGTTCGAGACCTACGCGGTGCAGCGCATCCGTGGCTCGATGCTCGACGAACTGCGCCATGCCGACTGGCTGCCGCGCAACGTGCGCAAGAACCTGCGCAAGATCGAGGCGGCAGTGACGAAGCTCGAGCAGAGGCATGGCCGCCAGCCGAGCGAGACCGAACTGGCCGGCGAGATGAACGTGCCGCTGGCCGACTACCAGCACATGCTGAGCGATGCCCGCGGTTCGCAACTGCTGCACTACGAAGACTTCCAGGCGTCCGAAGACAACGACTTCTTCGATTTCTTCCTGGCCGACAACCAGGCCAACCCGCTCGCGATCATGGAAGACAAGGGCTTCCGGCAGATGCTGGTCACCGCAATCAGCAATCTTCCCGAGCGCGAAAAGCTGGTGATGGGGCTGTACTACGAGAAAGAGTTGAACCTGAAGGAGATCGGCCAGGTGCTCGGGGTCAGCGAATCACGCATCTGCCAGCTGCACAGCCAGGCGGTGGTCCGGCTGCGTGCCCGGATGAAGGAGTGGACGCAGAATCCGTGAGCGCTTCCCGGATACGGCACCGCCCGGGACGCGGGCGACCCTGATGGACCGGATCAGCATAGCCGGTCT
>JBILGF010000200.1:0-6299 GCA_044351195.1 Burkholderiales bacterium | reverse complement strand
GTCGCCGGCTCAACCCTCGCATCGGGCTGCTCCCGCACATGTCCGCTCCTGACGGCATACCCATCCGGCTGGAACGCGCCGGCAAGACCTTCGACGACGGCACGCGTGCACTCGAACCCACCGATCTGACGATCGAAGCCGGCGAGACGCTGGTGTTCCTCGGTCCGTCGGGCTGCGGCAAGACGACGACGCTGCGCATCGTCGCCGGCCTGGATCAGCCCGATGCCGGCGGCCGCGTCTGGTTCGGCAGCGACGACGTGACCGAGGTGCCGATCGAGCGGCGCAACGTCGGCATGGTGTTCCAGAGCTACGCGCTGTTTCCGAACATGAGCGTGGCGGACAACGTCGCCTATGGCCTGAAGGTGCGTCGCGTCGACGAGGCCGAGCGCCGCGGCCGCGTGGCGCAGATGCTCGACATGATGCACATCACCGAACTCGCGCACCGGCGCATCGATCAGCTCTCCGGCGGCCAGCGCCAGCGCGTGGCCCTCGCCCGCGCGATCGCGCCGCGCCCTCGGGTGTTGCTGCTCGATGAACCGTTGACCGCGCTCGATGCGAAG
This sequence comes from Burkholderiales bacterium, assembly GCA_044351195.1. Taxonomy (GTDB): domain Bacteria; phylum Pseudomonadota; class Gammaproteobacteria; order Burkholderiales; family CAIKXV01; genus CAIKXV01. The sequence continues at coordinate 5,739 of JBILGF010000200.1, read as the reverse complement.
CTGCGCGAGATCCTACGGGTGGAGATCGACCGGTTGCTGCGCAGCCTCGCCATCACCACGGTCTATGTCACCCATGATCAGGCCGAGGCGATGGCGCTGGGCGACCGCATCGCCGTGATGCAGAAGGGCCGTATCGCCCAGATCGGCACGCCGCGCGAGATCTACCAGCGCCCGAGCAGTGCGTTCGTGGCCAGCTTCATCGGTGCGATGAATCACGTGTCGGTCCGCGCGGAAAACGGCTACCTGATCGGATCGGGCACACGCATTCCGTGGCACGGTACCGCGCCGGGTGGACAGATCATGTTCCGGCCCGAGGATGTGAACATTCATGACGGCAGCGCTGCGCCAGCCGTTATGGAAGGGCGCATCCTTTCGGCTTTTTTCCTGGGCGATCACACTCGCCTCAGCGTCGATCTCGGCGCAGGCGATCCGATCACGGTACGCACCGAGGCCCGGTGCAGCTTCGCTGCTGGCGAAGCGGTGCAGCTGTCGCTGCCTGCCGAGCGCATCCTCTGGCCCGAAGCCTGAACGTACTGCACGGCCGCGCCGGGGACCGCTTCGAGCCTCGACCGCAACGCGCAGGTCGAGCGCCTGGTGTACAGCCATCTGCACCGACCGATCATGCGGCGCTTTGCCAGTTGCGTGGGCACCATCTGCCGGAGCAGTGCAAACGGCTGGGAGAAATCCACGATCGTTCGTGCGCGAAGCAGTGCGTGCCACGGGCGACCCCTGTGCCATTGAACGCATACCTGTAATGGGTGGCCGGCAGACTCGCGCGAGGCAATCATGATCGCGATGAAGGACACGAGCCGCCATGCGTGACCTTGTCCGGCATCGTGCTCCGGGCATTTGCCCGCCCAGCGATCGAGGAGTCGTTCTTGAAGTCGAAGTTTCTGTGTTCAGTGGCCGCATCCGCCGTGCTGGCCGGTACCCCGTTCCTGGCCTGGGGTCAGGCCGTGGGTCATGTCTATCCGAGCAAGCCGCTGCGGATGATCGTGCCCTTCCCGCCGGGCGGCGTGACCGACATCGTCGGGCGACTGCTCGCGCAGCGGCTGGGTGAATCGCTCGGGCGGCCGGTCGTGGTGGACAACCGTGGCGGCGCGAACGGGCTCATCGGTGCCCAGGCAGCGGCGAAGGCGCCCGCTGACGGCTACACGCTGCTGATGGCAACCGCCACCCACGCGATCAACGCCACGCTCGCGCCCACTCCGACATTCGATCTGCAGCGGGACCTGCTGCCCATTTCGCTCGCCGCTTCGGTTCCCCTGCTGCTCGCCGTGCACCCGTCGTTGCCGGTAAAGAGCGTGAAGGACCTGGTCGCACTGGCCAGGGCGCAGCCGGGAAAGCTGGACTTCGCGTCGGGCAGCACCGGCTCGGCCTCGCACCTTGCAGGCGAGATGCTCAACACCATGGCCAGCATTCGCATGGTGCACGTGCCCTACAAGGGCGGCAGCCTGGCTATCCAGGATCTGATCGGTGGCCATGTGACGGTGATGTTCGAGAACATGCCCTCGATCCTGCCCGTCGTGCAATCGGGACGACTGCGCGCGATCGCGGTGACCGGCGCGCGGCGCTCGCCTGCCGCGCCGCAACTTCCTACGATGATCGAATCGGGCTGGCCAGGCTTCGAGGCGGGCTCCTGGTACGGCTTGTTCGCGCCGGTGGGCACCCCGCGCGAGATCACCTCGCGCCTGAATTCCGAGGTGGTGAAGACGCTCAGGTCTGCCGAGACGCAGAAGCTGCTGGCGCAGCAGGGCGCCGAGCCCGTGGGCAACAGCGAGGCGGAGTTCGCGGCGTTCATCAGGAGCGAGATCGCGCGCTGGGCTAGCGTGATCAAGGCTGCCAACGTGAAGGTGGACTGAGCCGGTGAAGATCCTGCAGATCACCGACACGCACGTTGGCCGGCCTGGTCACGTAGGTTATGGACTCGACCCGCGCGCACGACTGGAGGCGTGCGTTGCAGACATCAATGCGCACCACGCCGACGCGGCGCTGTGCCTGGTGACCGGCGATCTGGTGAACGACGGCAGCGACGCGGAGTACGAGAACATCGCGCCGGTGCTGCGTGCCCTGCGCGTGCCGGTGCGCGTGCTCGCGGGCAACCACGACAGCCGCGATGGGCTGCGCCGCTTCTTCCCGGAGACGCCGCTGGACGAGAACGGATTTCTCCAGAGCGCGATCGAGCTGCCGCACGGACGCATCATCCTGCTCGACACGATGGTCCCGGGAGCCGCCTCCGGAGCGCTGTGCGACCTGCGTCTCGACTGGCTGTCGCGTACGCTCGCCGCGCGCGACGACACCGTCTGCCTGTTCATGCACCACCCACCGCTGGCATTGGGCATCGAGTACATGGACCGGATCGGGCTTGCCGGAAATGAATGTTTCTGGGCGGTGGTGAAACCTTTTCGGCAGCGCATCGCGCTCATCGCTTTCGGACACGTGCACCGGCCGGTCTCCGGCCTGTGGAACGGCATCGCATTCGCCGGCACGCCCTCCACGGTCCAGCAGGTGGCCCTCGAACTCGGCCCGCAGCCCGAGCTTCACCTCAACTTCAACCACGAGCCACCCTGTTACGCAATTCTGGACATCAGCGGCGCCGGCGTGATCGTCCATCAGCAGCGCTACACGCACAACTGGGACGTACTGCCGCGCCTCGGGCCGCTGTCGAGAACGGCGATTGGCGTTTGAAGAAGCCGACTGTGAGCATCACGATGGGCGATGCCGCTGAGGTCGGTCGGGAGATCGTGATGAAGGCGCTCGTGTTCAATCGCGGGATCGGCTGACCATCGGCCATCGCATCGCCCCATCGCTGTCATCGGTTCGTCACTCGCGCCCGGCACACTTTGTTTCCCCCTACGCAAGGAACGGCAGGCCATGTCACCAGCAAGCGCCACGCTTCGGACGCACATGACGCTGTGCTTCGGCACGATTGGTATCCTCTCGGCCTCGCTGGCGCTCTTGCCAGCGGCCAGCCTCGCGCAGGCGCCCGATCGACCGATCCGGCTGGTGATCCCGTATCCGACCGGCGGTGGCACCGACATCACCGCACGCGCGATCGCCGCGCGCCTGAGTGAGGCTTTGCAGCAACCCGTAATCATCGAGAATCGACCCGGCGCCACCGGCATGGTGGGCGCGGCCTACGTTGCCCGCAGCACCCCCGACGGACAGACGGTTCTGTTCGGCGCCGCCAGCGAGATGGCGATCAACACCAGCCTGTATCGCAAGATGGCCTACGACCCTCGGACGGATCTGGAGCCCGTCAGCCTGATCGCGGTGTTCCCGCTGGTGCTGGTGTCCCACCCAGCTACAAGGCCGACGCTGGCGAAGGTGCTCGCCAGCGCACGCAGCAACCCGGGCACTGTGACCTATGGCTCGATCGGTGCTGGCAGCCCGCAGCATCTCGCGGGGGAGCTGTTGTCGGCGATGGCCAAGGTGTCGCTGGTACACGTTCCGTACAAGGGTTCGGGTCCGCTGGTACAGGACGCGATCGGTGGCCATGTACATGTGGCCATCAGCAGCGTACCGCCCGCGGTGCCTCTGGTCGCGGCGGGGCGCCTGCAGGCGCTGGCAGTGACCTCCAGCCGGCGCGCAACGGCGTTGCCAGACACGCAGACTGTCGCGGAACTGGGATTCCCCGGCTTCGACTTCAGCACCTGGGTGGCCAGCGCCCTTCCGCGCGGCGCGCCGGCCGCGATGGTGACCCGCTTCAACAAGGCGTTCGTGTCCGCACTGGCCTTCCCCGAGGTGCAGTCGACGCTGCTCAAGCAGGGTGCCGAGCCGGTGGGTTCCACGCCCGAACAACTGCGCAGTTTCATCCGCAGCCAGATCGAGCGCAGTGACCTCATCGTCTCGCGATCGGGCCTGCAACTGGATTGATCGGCATCTGAACGTCCCCTTCATGAACGGCGGTGCAGCGTGAAACGCGTCATCCTGGTCGTCTGCGACGGGCTCGGCCGCGACTGGCTCGGCAAAGGACACACGCCCTTCATCGATGGCTGCCTGCGCACGGGGCTTCGCCCAGCAGACCACCGGGCGGTCTTTCCGTCGGTGACCCGCGTGTCGGCCGCCAGCATCGCGACCGGCTGCTTCCCCGGGTCGCATGGCCTGTACGGCAACCAGGTAGCGTTGATGGAGGACGGCAAGCTGGTAGTCAGCGATGTAGGGCTGCCCGGCTTCGTCGCGCACCTGCGTGCGGTCACTGGACACGCACTGCGACGGCGCACGATGGCCGACCGTCTGGCCGCCGTCGGTCTGCGCCAGGTTGCGTACTCGAACGTCTCTGCCGGCGCGGCGTACTTCCTCGATCCGGAGCACAGCGGGTGGGTGCTGCATCGATCGGGATCGTACGGCCCCGGCGGCGTCGCGCTGAAGGGTGCGGAGCATCTCGCGATCAGCCACGATCTCGACGGCGATCGCGTGATGACCGAACGCTTCTGCACGCAGGTCGTGCCGGACAACGAGATCGCCGTCGGCATCCTCTGGCTGGCCAATCCGGACCTGACCCTGCACCACGCGGCACTCGGCGGTCCCGAGCACCTCGAAGCGCTGCGCGTCGTCGATTCGCTGGTGGCCCAGACACTCGGCGCGGTCGAGCGCGCGCGCGAGTGCGCCGACATCCTGGTAGCCCTGTGCTCGGATCACGGGCACGAGACGATCGGCGCTGCGATCCATGTCGGGCAGTGGTTGGCATCGAGGGGGCTGGCATCACAGATCGCGCAGGGCCGCATCGCCGTCGCCTCCCAGGGTACCGCTGGCCTGATCTACTCCACGCCTGACGCTCGCGCAGACTTGCTGGAACGCCTCGAGGAGATGGCGCTGGAACCCTGGGCAGGACGTATCCTCGGCGTGGAAACCCTGCGCGAGCTGGGGCTGGGCGGAGACGATGCGCTGGCGGCCGCAGTCGATACGGCACCCAATGCCCGCGGGATACCGGGCAATCGCTGGCTGGTCGCCGATGGCGAGAAGGCACCGGAGATCGGATGCGGCCACCACGGCGGTATCGGTCCCGATGAAACGCGGCCGTTCCTTGCCCTGATGCATCCGCAGATCGCCCCGGCAGTGATCGAGCATTCCACCAGCCTGCCGGATATCGCGCCCACGCTGCTGTGCTTTCTCGGCCAGCCTCGCAGCGAGATGGAGGGTCGCTCGCTCATCCGGTGAGCTCGTTAGCCGTGCGCTGCGCGCGCGTTCCTGCGGAGGGCCATCCCGCGTGCGCGGGCGTGGTGGAGAGTCGTCGTCGGCCGTTAGCTCGCCACCTTGAGATGCTTGATCTCCGCGATACCATCCTGCGCTTCGTCGAGAAGCTTGAACCGTTCGGCGCATTTCTTCGCGATGGCGAAGGCGGTGTCGTTCAGCATCTTCAGGCCCCTGGTGACCGTGCCGTGTCGCAGTCGCAATCGCTTGCCCGCGGCGGCTTCTGCCGGTATCGTCGAAATGCGTTCGCATGAGCGGAGACCGGATTCTCCGGCTACCCTCCGGTGCGCAGGGAGAGTTCATGATCATCACGAACCCGGGACGCGCGCTGGCCGTGGGGCTGATCGTGGCCGGCGCAGCGGGTACAGTTTCTGCACAGGACTTTCTGTCGCGCCCGATCACGCTGGTAGTCCCCTTCCCGGCCGGTGGCGGCACCGATTTGTTCGCGCGGGTGTTCGCGCAGAAGCTCGCCGCGGCCCTCGGCACGACTGTCGTCGTGGACAACCGGCCCGGCGCGGCCGGCACCGTCGGTAACGCCATCGTCGC
>JBILGF010000198.1:0-6334 GCA_044351195.1 Burkholderiales bacterium | reverse complement strand
GTGATCTTTGCCCGTCATCGAGATGCTCCTCGTATCGTGTTTCGGCCGGGTGTTGCCGCTCAACCCGAAATGTGAGCCTGGTCTTCCCTGGTGGGCGGGTGCATTCCGGATGCGCCATGGCTGCCTCGTTTCCTCGGTCAACTCCAGGGCCACTGGCCGCCCAGCGATGTCGTTACCCTTCGGCATTCCTCGATCAGCAAACGCTTCATCTTGCGGGTGTTGTTCTTCGTGAAGCGCTCGATCGGACCTGAAAGACAGATCACGCCGTAAAGGTGGTGGTCCGCTCCGAAGACCGGTGCCGAGATACCGGCAATATTCGGGTTGCGTTCACCGAACGATTCGATGACCTCCGGCTGTTCCCGAATGGCCTGAACAGGCCGCTCCTGCTCATGCAGGAGAACGGCCTTTCCTGCAGCGCCAAGTTCTATCGGAAGCAGATCACCTGCCTTCACCCGATCGAGAGTCGGGTGCCTCGAATCGACGCGAAACTGGCATAGCCGCCGCATGCGGTCGTAACGGGTGTGGAACGAAGCGCTTTCCGTACCTTGCTCGACCAGGCGCTCGAGTGCCGGCATCAACTGGCCTCGCAAACTGTTCGTCGCCTCGAATGCTCTGCCCAATCGGAGGGCGAGAGGACCCAGGCCGTATTTCTTCTGTGGTTGCGAAACCACCAGCGCGAACTGTTCGAGCGAACCAATGAGCCTCAGAAGCGTGCTCTTGTAGAGACCTGTCCGTCGAGACAACTCCGCCAGCGACAGCGGCTCGCCCGCAGCCTCCAGCGTCGTCACCACCGTGAGGGCGCGATTGACTGCGGCAACGCCTTCCTCGCCGCGCAGTTTTTTCGGGTCAGCCATTGTTTGCGTTGTCTGCCGGTATCTGTTCATGACGCGCGATGCTCCCGGATTCAGACGCATCACGGGGAGAACCCACGCCTTGACGACCATACAAGACCTGTTCAGAATTGGCAATAATCAGAACAATCGTTCTGTCAGACAGAGCGATTAGAGCGGCATGCCTGAAGACAGGAGGAGCCAGATGTCTGGTCGAATACGTGTTGATGATCTCCAGGAGCCGTCCCCCCTTCATGCGCTGCGCAGCACGTCGCCCTGCACGACAAAAACGGTCACGCTGAAAAGCGTCGCGGGAATGATGATGATCTCCTGCCTCGCATCCTTCTGTGGGCCCGCCCTGGCGCAGGGGTTTCCGAGCAGGCCGATCCGCATGATCGTTCCGTTTCCGCCTGGCGGTGCCACGGACGTGGTGGCCCGGGCCGTGGCGGGAAAACTGTCGATCTCACTCGGCCAGCAGGTCATCGCGGACAATCGTCCTGGGGCAAGTTCGGTGATCGGCACCGAGATCGCATCGCGAGCGGATCCCGATGGCCATACATTGCTGGTGTGCGCGCTGACGCATGTCACCAACCCGAGCCTTGCAAGATCCTTGCCCTACGATACCTTGCGGGCTTTCACCCCGATCACGCTTCTCGCAAGGTCGTCATCGCTGTTGCTGGTCAACAGCAAGGTACAGGCACGATCGGTCGGAGACCTTATTGCGCTTTCAAGATCCAAACCGGGAAGCATGAATTACGCTTCGGCCGGTGACGGTACTGCAGCCCACCTGGGCATGGAGCTGTTCAAACTTGCCAGCAAGATCGATGCTGCACACGTCCGGTACAAGGGAGCCGGGCCGCAGCTGGCCGCGCTGATTTCGGGTGAAGTCGACCTGGCCTTCCTCACGACATCGACAGCGAAACCACATGTGGAGAGCGGCCGGCTCGTCGCCCTCGCATTGGCCGCTGACGCCAGGGCCAAAGGGTTTTCATCAGTGCCTACGCTTGCGGAAGTGGGTCTGCCTGGTATCGATTTCTATGCCTGGTCTGGTCTCCTGGCTCCTGCCAATACCCCGGCTCCTGTCATCCGGCGCCTGAATCAGGAGGTCAATGCGGCGCTTCAGTCGCCGGATGTCCTGAAGCAATTCGATTTGGCAGGCATCGAGTCGACCCCCGGTACCCCCGGGGCGATGTCGATCTACCTTGCAAGCGAGATCACCAAGTGGGCGAAGGTGATTCGCGATGCGCGGATTGTGGTCCAGTAACCCGGTCTCGTGACCTGCGGCCGTGTCGTCTGCACGCCGGCCGACACGCGTGTCCGGGCCAGGCTCAGACCTGTCCGATCACGAGGTGGCTGCGCGCCTGCAGCCAACCCGTGACCGCTGCCGCCGCCGCCGGGCGGGCGATTCCATAGCCCTGTCCGAGTTCGCAACCCATGTCGCGCAGCATGTGCAGCGTTGTGTCGTCTTCGATGCCCTCCGCTACGGTACGCAGCCCGAAGTTGGCCGCCAGCGCGAGCGTGGTGCGCACGATGTCCAGGTTCTGTTTCGATCCGAGCAACCCCCGCACGAACTGCTGATCGATCTTGATTTCGTCCACCGGCAGTTGCCGCAGCAGGGAGAGGGAAGAGTAGCCGCTGCCGAAATCGTCGATCGAAAGCCGTACGCCGATCAGTTTCAGACGTTCGAGCAGCAGCACGGCCTCGCGCGGATCATGGACCGGCGCAGTCTCGGTGATCTCGATCGTGATGTCGCCAGGGGCTATCGACCAGGTCTGCAGGGCCTGCTCGACCAGTTCGCAGAAATCGCGCTCACGCAGGTCCACCGGCGACACGTTGATTGCCATGGTGACGCGCAGTCCGGCATCGAGGAACTGACGTTGCTGGCGCATGGCACTGTTGAGCACCCAGCGGGTGAGGCTCGGCAACAGGCCGCAGCGTTCGGCGAGCGGGATGAACACATCCGGTGGCACCACCCGCTGGGGTGCCCTGTCCCAGCGCGCAAGTGCCTCGATCGCGACAGGATCTCCGCTGGCCAGGTTCACCTGCGGCTGGAAAACGAGGTGCAATTCGTTCGCTGCAATCGCGGCGCGCAGGGCCGGTTCGAGTGTTTCTCCGGCGAGTGCGTCGTCGAGTGCCTGGTGCACCACGTAGCCAGAGCCCGCGGTGATGGCTTCGCGCGCGGCGGCGCGTGCCTGGCGGATCAGGTCTCCCGGACGCGGCATCTCGGGAGCACCGATCGCGATGCCGACCGTCGGCCTCACCTTTGCGGGTGCGGCGCCGAACAGTAACGGCTCTTCGTATTCCGACATCAGGCGCGCGACCCCGAGCTCGGCGTACTCGGGGCTTGGCAGGTTCGACAGCACCACGATCAGCTCGGCAGGTCCGATCACCGCGATGCGATCGTGCGGACGCAACATCCTGTCAAGGGTGTGCAGCGCCTGCTGGATCAGCTGTGCATCGACATCGGGGCGGTAGTCGAACTCCGGCACGGCGGACGATGCCAGCCGGATGGCGAGCACGGCGAAGGCTCGGTCGCCTGCCGCATGCGCCTGCGCCGTCTGCAGCAGGTGTGCCCGCAACTCGTCTCCGGAAATCGTCAGTCGCATTGCCGTCCACGGCGTGGCCGCAGATACCGTCATCGCGGGACGGTCGCGACGAAGAGGTCCGCGGCCTTGATACCGCCCGATCCGATCGGCAGTCCGCGCACGATCCGTATCTCCTCGCCCGCGGAGTCCCGCGGGCGATACAGAAGGTCGAGCGGTGCCGGACGGGAAAACGGAAGTCCGTCGGAACCGATCATCAGAAGGACGCGTGGCCGCAGGCGGCGGACGCGGTTGTGCGACAGTACGGCAGCGATCTCGCCGGTCGACAGTTGTACGAGGCTGCCCACCGGATAAACCCCTACCATCTGTATGAAATGGTCCACCAGTGGTGTGTGGAACAGCGTGCCGCAGCCCTTGAGCAGGATGCGCATGCAATCGTCGATCGGCTGTGGCGGCGCATGGGGGCGGGTGCTGCTCAGCGCGAGGAAGGTATCGACGATGCCGGCGATGCGTCCATACAGACCGATGGCCTCACCGAACATCCTGCCAGGGTATCCGCTGCCATCTTCCCGCTCGTGGTGCCGCTCGACCGCCTCGCGTACCCGGTAGTCCACCCCGCCAGAGGCGTCGAGGAGTTGTACTGCCGCCTGTACGTGCAGGCGGGCCTGTCGCATTTCGTCTTCGTCCAGCAGTCCGGGCTTGCGCAGGATCTCCTGCGATACGCGCATCTTGCCGATATCGAGCAGGGCACCTGCGAGGGCGAGCGGCTGGAGATCGTCGCGCGGCAGGCCGAGGTGCGAGCCCAGGTGCGCCATGTAGACCGCCGCCTGCAGTCCCCGGGCATGGGCCGCCTGGTCGTAGGACTGAAGGCGAGACAGCCAGAGGATCGCATCCTTGTTCCGAAGGACGTCGTCCACGATCTGGGTGACCACCGGGTCCAGAATCTCTATCGGCAGTGGCAACCCCTGCGCGGCCCGTTGATACGTGGCGTGCATGGCGCGGATGCCCTGCCGGAGCCTGACCGCGACATGCGGCAGTTGCTCTTCGAAGTGCTTGACCTGCAGTTCGGCGGCTGCCCGTTCGGCGGCGGAGAGATCCCCTTCATCGGCGATCGACTCGCTGGTGATGGACAGCGACTGGGCCACGGGCCGTTCGGCCTGCCTGCGGCCCAATCCGAGCATCTTCAGAATGACCCGCCAGAGCAGGGTTCTGACGGGCAGTCGGTGGCGAGCGCTGTCGTAGCCGCGGGCGTTCGCTACCCGTGGCCGGCGTGCTCGCGAAAGATCGTCTGTCGCGAAGAAGTCGGACACCTTCGCGGCGTCGGGACGGCGCCGCGAGAATATCTCGGTCAGCATCTGCCAGAGCCTCGGCCGGGTTTCCAGCGCGAGGTCTGGTGCATGTTCCGATACCTGCTGCACCGGCCGCTGCGCTGCCGCAGCAGACGGGCTGTGCGCCCGCCCTGCCGATCTCAGTTCGCGCAGCATCCGGGGGAGCAGGGACCCTATGCTGGCCTCGCCCTTGACAGCCGTTACCCGTCTCTCGAAGTCGACCCTTTGTCCGGCGGTGAGTTCGCCCACCGGCCGCGCGTCTCCCCGACGCAGGTAGCTTTCGAGCATCTGGCGAAAGACGATGCGCAGCCACGCGATCGGTTGCCGGGTGATCGGTGGATACTCGACCACCTCTTCGTTGCTGTCGAAGGTATCCGGTTCAGGCAGTCGTTGGCGAGGTTGCGCCGCAGCATGGGCGGTCTTGCTGCTGGATATATCCATCCATGCGGCGGCTGCCGCCAGATGCGCCGAGGAAGGCGCGGCCGGCTCGGCACCCGGAGAGGGCACCTCCGTGCAGGTCGATCGCGACAGATCGATGCTCACTTCGCGGCACAGCCGGGTGATCGTGGCAAGGTCGGCTTCCTGCTCGAGGAGCAATCCCTCGAGCAGGAAAGGTGTCTTCGACCAGGGCCGGTCCAGGTCTGCCACGAACATGCCCAGTTTCAGCTGCGCGACCGGCAGGCGCAGGAGCGCCGCGCTGCCGGTGGCTGGCGCGCCCGCGTTCGGGGGTCTGGAGGCTTGTGGCAAGATCGTGCTCCGAGCACGGGAGAGGTTCGGACGTCCGGATCAAAGGGTTGCAATGCTTGGCCCTGCACCGCCACATACGGCATTCCCGGAGGCGACTTTAGGCCGGAGCGTGAGAAATTCCCGTGCGCTGACGGCCCGACCCGTTCATCTGTGTACAACAGGCGCCCGAAAAAGTCAGCCGATCCGTGAGCCGAGTCCGGGTTCGATGCAAGCCCGGCAAGCCTGCGGCGAAAGATGGCGACGGGGCGAGGTGCCGGGTTTCCGACGCCTGTTTGCCGATGCCAGGTTGCCGATGCGTCCGGGCGTGCCGGCCACGAGTGCAGACCCTCCGGATGCGCCCGGCCGCTGCCGCGCGGCCAGTCTTGGTATCATTCCGGCGTTAAGCCGACGCCCCCGAAGTTGCTGTCCACGCGCCAGAACAGGCTCCGCTGGTGCGCCGCAGGCAGTCCCGCGCGGTGTTGTCCGCAGTTTCGAGCGGTCGGCGGTCGGAGCTGGCCGACCCGGTATGGTCTGCAGTACCTGCCGGTGTCTGCTGCGGCCTTGACGGTCACAGACTGCGGCCTGATGCCGCGCTTCCACGAACGGAGAAATGCAAGATGAGTGCAACCCTAGACCTGCTGAAGATCGCCCAGGAAGAAGCCGGCGGTGATCTGTTCAAGTACCTCGACAGCATCTACAAGCGTTCGAACGTCAAGCTCGACGGCTCGCCCGACGCGATCCTCTGGGAAGGCGGCAACCCCGCCGGCGGCGTGAAGCCGGTCGCCCACACCTTCACCGACACCTTCGCGCTCAACGGCACGCTGATGGCACTCGACGTGCTCGGCCTGCCCTACCTCGGCGTGCCGATGATGGCGCAGTACCGCCACGACACGAAACTCGCCTGCCT
>JBILGF010000196.1:0-6386 GCA_044351195.1 Burkholderiales bacterium | reverse complement strand
GCCTTTGCCGGAGTCACGCACCGGGTGCCCATGCTGTCGCTGAACAATGCATTCGTCGAAGCAGACGTGGCCGCATTCGATCGCCGGGTGCGCGAGGCGCTGGGTACCGAGGGCGCAGTGGCCTATGCGGTAGAGCCCAAGTTCGATGGGCTGGCGGTGAGCCTGACCTATGTCGATGGGCGCTTCGAAACCGGTGCGACCCGCGGCGATGGCGAAACCGGCGAGGATGTCACTGCCAACCTGCGCACGCTGCAGGCCATCCCGTTGCGTATCCCGACCCGATTGCCGTTGCTCGAGGTGCGTGGCGAAGTACTGATGCGGCGGCGAGACTTCACGCGCCTGAACGAGGCACAGCGTGCGCGCGGCGAACGCGAGTTCGTCAATCCGCGCAACGCGGCCGCCGGTTCGCTGCGCCAGCTCGATCCAGCGGTCACTGCCGCACGGCGGCTGTGGTTCTTCGCTTATGGCGCAGTGGCCGGCGCCGGGGTGGTCCTGCCTGCGGACCGGCACAGTGCGCTGATGGACTGGCTCGCGCAACTGCACTTTCCGGTGGCGCCGGAGCGGGCGACGGTCACCGGTGCCGAAGGACTGCTCGGCTACTTTGCGGGAATCGGCGAGCGCCGCGCCACCCTGGCCTACGACATCGACGGTGTCGTCTACAAGGTCGACTCGCTCGCCGATCAGCAGCGGCTGGGCTTCGTGTCGCGCGCACCGCGTTTCGCGCTGGCGCACAAGTTCCCGGCGGAAGAAGCAGTGACCGAACTGCTCGGCATCTTCATCCAGGTCGGGCGCACCGGCGCGCTGACGCCGGTGGCGCGCCTGAAGCCGGTGTTCGTCGGCGGTGTCACGGTCACCAACGCGACGCTGCACAACGAGGATGAGGTCCGGCGCAAGGATGTGCGGGTCGGCGACGGCGTCGTGGTTCGCCGTGCCGGCGATGTCATTCCGGAGGTCGCCCGCGTGGTGCCCGGGCGGCGAGTGCCCGGCGCCTGCGTGTTCACCATGCCCTCTGCATGCCCGGTCTGCGGGTCTGCGGTGGTGCGGCCGGAGGGCGAGGCGATCAGCCGGTGCACGGGCGGACTGTTCTGCGCGGCGCAGCGCAGGCAGGCGCTGTTGCACTTTGCCTCGCGCCGGGCGATGGACATCGAGGGGCTTGGCGAGAAGCTGGTCGAACAGTTGGTGGGTGCTGAGGCCCCGGAAACATCGGTCGAGGGTTCCGCCCGGGTCCGTACCCCGGCCGACCTCTATCGGCTCACGGTGGAGCAGGTGGTCGGCCTCGATCGGATGGCCGGGAAGTCTGCGCGTAACCTCGTTGCCGCGATCGATGCCAGTCGCCGGCCCTCGCTGGCGCGTTTCATCTTCGCGCTGGGTATCCGCAACGTGGGCGAGACCACGGCGCGCGACCTGGCCCGGCATTTCGGAAGCCTCGAGGCATTGATGGAAGCCGGACCGCCTGCGTTGCTGCAGGTGCCCGACGTCGGGCCGGTGGTCGCAGCGAGCATCGCGACATTCTTCGCGCAGCCGCACAACCGTGAAGTGATCGTAGCCCTGCTCGCAGCCGGTGTCGTGCCGCAGCCGATGCCCATGGTGCCGCTCGAGGACGGCGGGCAGGAAGGCGTTGCGGGACGGACTTTCGTACTGACCGGCACGCTGCCTGCACTGAGCCGCGACCAGGCGCGCGCACTGATCGAAGCGGCCGGGGGCAAGGTGTCCGGCAGCGTTTCCAGCAAGACCGACTATGTCGTCGCAGGGGCGGACGCAGGCAGCAAGCTCGAAAAGGCGCGCAGCCTCGGCGTTGCGGTGATCGATGAATCGGCGCTGCGCGCGCTGCTGCAGGACGCGCCGGGATAGATGCGCCGGGACGGATATCGCCGGGACGGATTGAGCCGCCCTCGATGATCGAATAGACTGTCCTCCGGAGACGGGTACGCGATGATCGATCGAACGCAAGCATGGCACATCCTCGAATCTTCGGAGGTGATCCATTCCGAGGCCGCCATCGCGCAGGCCGTCGAGCGGGTGGCGATGGAAGTAACGGCCGCGCTGCACGAGACCGAACCGCTGGTGCTGGCAGTGATGGGCGGTGGCGTCGTGTTTGCGGGCCAGTTGCTGCCGCGGCTGCGATTCCCGCTCGAGTTCGACTTCATCCATGTCACGCGCTACCGGGGCGGCACTGCCGGCGGCGACGTCCACTGGCCGGTGGCGCCGCATGTGCCGCTGGAGGGACGCACCGTGCTGGTGGTCGACGACATCCTGGACGAGGGTCGGACACTGGCTGCCGTGCGGGATCGATTCCTGGACGAAGGGGTGTGCGCCTTCCACAGCGCCGTGCTCTGCGAGAAGCTCCTGCCGCAGGCCAAGCCGATCCGTGCCGACTTCGTCGGGCTGACCGTTCCCGATCGCTACGTGTTCGGCTGCGGCATGGACGTGAACGGGGCCTGGCGCAACCTGCCGGGCATTCATGCCGTCGGCCAGCGGCCAGTCCCGGCGCGCTGATCGCGCCGACGAGAGAGGAAGCCCATGCTTGCAATCATCGGAGGATCGGGCCTGTCCAGGCTGGCCACGATCGAACAACCGCACCGGCGCGTGGTGCGCACACCGTATGGCGAGCCCTCGGGCGCGCTGACCTTCGGCCATATTCGGGGCCGCGAGGTCGTGTTCCTGCCGCGTCACGGGCATGGGCACACCATCGCGCCGCACGAGGTCAACTACCGGGCGAACATCTGGGCACTGCACGAGGAGAAGGTGACCGCCATCGTTTCGGTGGCCTCGGTCGGCGGCATCCACGCAGACTTCGCGCCGGGTGTGCTGGCCGTGCCGCATCAGATCATCGATTACACCCATGGCCGGCGTGGAACCTTCTTCGAAGGGCCCGACCAGCCGGTCACGCATGTCGACTTCACCGAGCCCTACTGTGCCTCGTTGCGCGGGAAGCTGCTCGCGGCGGCCGCTGCAGCCGCCGAGCCTGTCATCGACCACGGCGTGTACGCAGTGACCCAGGGGCCGCGGCTGGAGACCGCCGCCGAGATCGACCGGCTCGAGCGCGACGGCGCGCACCTGGTGGGCATGACCGGAATGCCCGAGGCTGCACTCGCGCGCGAGCTGGGGCTGTCCTATGCCGCGCTGGCCGTGGTGGCCAACTTCGCCGCCGGCCGCGGCAGCAGCGAACACGCGATCGATCTGCACGTGATCGGCGGCGTGCTTTCGCTGGCGATGCAGCGGGTGACACGCATCCTCGATCAGTGCCTGGAATGCCATGATTCGTGACGTGCTCAGGATGGGAGATCCTCTGCTGCTGCAGCAGGCGCAGCCCGTGCGTTCGTTCGGCACGCCCGAACTCGCGGCGCTGCTGCAGGACATGCGCGACACCATGGATGCGCTCGATGGAGCGGGGCTCGCCGCGCCGCAGATCGGCGTCTCGCTGCAGGTGGTGATCTTCGGCGTCGGTGCCAACCCGCGCTACCCCGACGCGGAGTCCGTGCCGTATACCGAGCTGGTCAACCCGGTGCTCGAGCCGCTCGAGGACGCGGTCGAGGATGGCTGGGAGGGCTGTCTCTCGGTGCCGGGCATGCGAGGCGTCGTGCCGCGCTGGATGCACCTGCGCTACCAGGGCTTCACCCCGGCCGGCGCACCGATCGAGCGCAGCGTGTCGGGCTTCCATGCGCGCGTGGTCCAGCACGAATGCGACCACCTGGCAGGCATCCTGTATCCGATGCGCATCCGCGACCTTCGTCTGTTCGGATTCAGCGATGCGCTGTTCCCGGGTCAGGCGATCGGGGACGACTAGCCAGAGACCGGTCGCCCGCCAGTCGCCGTGGCACGATTTCTGCACCTTGCGGGTGCATGAACTGCCCAGCACCCACTCCTTGCCGATATTGCGGCGACCACGGCAATCCTTGCCATGTTCGGCACCCCGGTTGCCGCCTGCGGAGGACGCCGTGAACGCCGCCCCGGCGCTGGCAGAGGCTGCGCGCCTTCACGATGCCGGAGACTTCGTGCCTGCGCGCGCCGCGTACCATCAGATCCTCGCCGCGTATCCGAAGCATGCGCGCGCGCTGTACCTGCTCGGCCTGCTCGAGAGGACCTGTGGCGACCGGGACAGCTCGATGGCCAGCCTGCGGCGATCGATCGAGGTCGAGCCTGCCCAGGCCGAGGTCTGGATGGCGATCGCATCGCTGCATGCCGACGCGGGCGAGGACGCGCTGGCGGTCGAGGCCTTCGAGCGCGCGGTGGAGCATGACCGGCGCGATGCGGTCGGCTGGTTCAGGCTGGGCTTTGCGCGCCAGCGGCTGGCTCGACATGTCGAGGCCGAGAAGGCCTATCGCCGGGCGGTCCGGTTGCAGCCAGTATTCCCGGAAGCCTGGTGCAATCTCGGCAACGAGCTCGGCACACTCGGCCGCGATGACGAGGCGATCGCTGCGCTGCGCCGGGCGATCGCCCAGCGCCCGGTGTTTCCGGAAGCATGGCGCAACCTCGGCGTCGTCCTGGAATCCGGCGCCGGTACGCGGGAAGATGCGCTGTCGTGCTTCGAACGCGCCTGCGAGCAGCGGCCCGACGATCTCGAAGCCCAGTTCTGCCGGGCCAGTGCGCTGGCGTCCCTCGGCCGGACGGTCGAGGCCGTGGTCGCGTACGAGCGCGTGCTGGAACTGGACCCGATGCATGCCGGTTGCTACAACAACCTCGGCATCGTGTTCCTGGACCAGTGGCTGCTGGCCGAGGCGCGCGCCTGTTTCCTGCGTGCGCTCGAGGCCGATCCGAGGCACGCGGAGGCACTGAACAACCTGGGCAATGTCGATCTGCGAGAGCAGCGCTATCCGGAGGCGGCCGACGATTTCCGGCGCGCACTGGCGATCGCGCCATCATTCGTGGAGGCGTTCAACGGAGCAGGGCTCGCAGCCCAGGAACTGGGACACGCCGATGAGGCCGCAGTCTGCTTCCGGCAGGCGCTGGCGCTGCGTCCCGAGTTCGAGGAGGCGCATGCAAACCTGGGCATGACACAGGTACAGCTGGGCGATGTTCCAGCTGGCAGGGAGTCGTTCCTGCAGGCGGCGACGCTGACCGATCACCCGACGCTGCGCCTGCGCGCCGCGACACTGCTGTCCTCGATCATGGGTACTGCGGCATCGATCGAGGCGGACCGTATCCGCATCGGCGCCGACCTCGAGGCCATCGCCCGGGCACCGGCACGTGCCAGCGAGGCGCAGTTGATGAAGTACTTCGATCCGCCGTTCTATTTTGCCTATCGGGGCTGGAACAACTGCGGCACGCTGTCCACGCTCGCTGGCGCATACCTGGCGTCTACTCCCGAGCTCGGCTACGAGGCGCCACACGTGCACAGGCCGCGCGTGCGCGCGGCGCTGCGCGTCGGATTCGTCTCGCAGTACTTCTACCGGCATTCCGTGGGCATCTCGTTTGCCGCGCTGTTCGCAGGTCTGGCGGCCGATCCGCGGCTGGAGATCGTGGGCATCGGCCTGGGGCTGCAGGACGACGAGGTGACTGCGCGCATCCGCTCGCATTGCGCCGGCTGGCTCGCCCCGCGCGGAAGCCTCGCATCGATACGCGAGGCGATCGCCGCCCTTGAGCTGGACGTGCTGTTCTTCACCGACATCGGCATGGACCGCTTCACCTATCCGCTGTCGCTGTCGCGGCTTGCGCGGGTGCAGTGCGTGAGCGGGGGACACCCCGAGACGACCGGCAGCCCGAATGTCGACTTCATGGTTTCCAGCCGGTGGCTGGAGACACCAGAGGCGCAGGCGTTCTACCGAGAGCGGCTGGTGTTGCTGGATGCCTACAACAGCGTACTCAGCCAGCCCGTGGCGCTGTCCGGACTTTCCTCGCGCAGTGAACTCGGAATCGACGGGGTACATGCCTATCTGTGTCCGGTGAAACTGCACAAGCTGCATCCGGACTTCGATTCGGCGCTCGCGCGCATCATCGAGGCCGACTCGAAGGCGGTGGTGGTGATGTTCGATGACGAACGCCAGCGGCACTGGCGCGGGCTTACCCAGGAGCGGCAGCGCCAGACGATGGGGGCGGCCGCCGAGCGGGTTCGTTTCGAACCCTGGGCTGATGCGCGGACGTTCCAGTCCTGGCTGAAGGCTGCGGACGCGATCCTCGATTGCTGGCCGTTCGGCATGGGCACCACGGCGATCAGCGCGCTGGGACAGGGCGTTCCGGTACTGACGCTGCCATCGCAGCGCATGTCGGGACGGGGTACGCAGGCGCTGCTGCGGATCATGGACATCGAGTGGCTGATCGCCTCCGATGCGGATGCCTTCGTGTCAAAGGCGCTGGCGCTGGCCAGCGAACCCTCGCGGCGCGAGCAGCTCGCTCAAGATCTGCGCGCCCGGTCCGATCTACTGTTCAGTCACGCAGACTGCGCGAGC
>JBILGF010000019.1:0-15650 GCA_044351195.1 Burkholderiales bacterium | reverse complement strand
CGGCAGCACCGGCACGCCGGCGGCGCGGGCGATCGCGCGGGCGCGTTCCTTGTCACCCATGTCGTCGATCGACTGTGGCGTCGGCCCGACCCAGGTCAGGCCGGCCGCCTCGACCGCCGCAGCGAACGACGCGTTCTCCGCAAGGAAGCCATAGCCCGGATGGATCGCATCGGCGCCGGTCTCGAGCGCTGCGGCCAGCACCCGGTCTGCGAGCAGGTAGCTCTCGGTCGCCGCGGCAGGGCCGATGGCGACTGACTGGCCAGCCAGCGCAACATGCAGCGCACCGGCATCGGCCTCGGAATGCACCGCCACTGTCTCGATGCCCAGCGCCCGTGCGCTGCGCATCACGCGACAGGCGATCTCGCCGCGGTTGGCGACCAGGAGCTTGCGGATCATCGCTGCTGCGCCGCTCAGACCTGCAGCCGGGCGACGACTGCGCCCTCGCTGCAGGTGCTGCCTTCGGCCACGCAGATCTCGACCAGCGTACCGGTCTCGGGCGCGGTGACCGGGATTTCCATCTTCATCGACTCGAGGATCATGATCGATCCCTCTTCCTCGATCACGTCGCCGACCTGGGCGACGATCTTCCACACGTTGCCGGTGATTTCGCTCTTCACATCGATGATCGGCATCTGCTGTACTCCTGAAGGGGTTCGTCCTGCAATTGTCGTCTATCGCGCCGTGACACGTGCAGGTTCGCGCGCGGCCAGCCGGTGTTCCAGCTTCGACACGGCAGCCAGCGCATGGCCGGCGTCTGCGATCTCGTCGAACACGGCGATGCCCGCGGCCAGCGCACGCCGCCGGTACTCCCGGCGTGCATCGTCGAGCTCGCGCGAACCATCCGAGCGCAGCACCAGCACGAAGTGCAACTGGCCCGGCCGTGAACGCCCGACCTGTTCGGCGATGCCGATCAGCGTCTCGACCGGGTCGCCGGCGCTGCGCCCGACGAAGGCGGCCAGGTTGAGGTGCATCACCAGCGCGTCCGCGCCGCTCGACGCATAGACGATGTCGAGGATCCTGGCGGCCACTGTCCCGCCACCCTGCAGCAGCGTACCCACCGGCGTGTCGATCGGGTTGACGATGCCGGTGCCCGGCGGCAGCTTCAGCGCCCGCATGGCTTCCACCGCCGCATCGTCCATCGGCAGGATATCCAGGCCGACCGCCGAGAAGCAGTCTGCAGCCAGCACGCTGGTGCCCCCGCCATTGCCGAACAGCACCACGCGCCGGGTTGGCCGCGACGGCCGCAGCTCGAGCACCTGCAGCGCGAGCAGCGCATCGACGAACCGGTCGACGGTGTCGACCATCACGCACGGCGTCTGCTCGCACAGCGCCTCCCAGGCGCGCAGGTCGCCGGCCAGCGAGCCGGTATGCGAGGCGGCGGCAAGATGGCCCTGGCTCGTACGGCCGCCCTTGAGCAGCACCACCGGCTTGGCGCGTGCCGAGCGCAGCAGGTCGAACAGCGCGCGGCCGTCCTTGGCTGATTCGAGGTAAAGGCCGACCGCACGGGTGCGGTCATCGTCGAAATAGAAGCCGGTGAGTTCGGCCGCACCGATGTCGGCGCTGTTGCCGATGGTGACCAGCCCGGAGAAGCGCACCCCGCGCGTCTGTCCGCGCTTGATGATGTCGGTGGACAGCCCGCCCGACTGCGCGAGTACGCCGATGTTGCCGGTCTCGTGCGGTGCATCGTCCGGGAAGGTGACGCCCCCGCGCGGGGAATACAGGCCGAGGCAGTTGGGGCCGATCACGCGAAAGCCGCCACTGCGCGCCGCATCGACCAGGCCGCGCTCGAGGTCGCGGCCTTCCTCGACCTCGCCGAAGCCGCTGGAGATCACCTGCGCGAACCCGAGCCTGCCGGCACCGGCCGTCAATGCATCGGCGACCCGCGAGGCTCCGATCGCGACATAGGCATAGTCGACCGGTCCGGGTGTATCGGCCAGGCTGCGAAAAGCGGGTAATCCCTCGACCTCGGGCGCCGACGGATGGATGGGCCAGATCGTGCCGGCATAGCCGAACTTCTTCATCCGTCGGATGAAGGTGTTGGCGATCGAGGTGTCGGTGGCCGAGGCGCCCAGCACCGCGACCGTCTTCGGCGCGAACAGCCGGCCGTAGTCGACCTGCGCGGGTGCAGGTGCGGGTACGGCGCCGGCCGCAGCAGCGCCGGCCATCGGCGCGAGGATCACCCGCG
This sequence comes from Burkholderiales bacterium, assembly GCA_044351195.1. GTDB lineage: Bacteria > Pseudomonadota > Gammaproteobacteria > Burkholderiales > CAIKXV01 > CAIKXV01. The sequence continues at coordinate 13,465 of JBILGF010000019.1, read as the reverse complement.
CATCGACCACCACCGCAGCGTCCTCGGAGACGATCACCGGGTTCAGGTCGAGTTCCGCGATCGAATCGCCATGCCGGTGCAGCAAGCCGCCTTCGCCACCGACCGCGAGCAGCAGGTCGACCAGTGCCGCGCGCGACACCGGCGCACGGCCACGCGCGCCGGCGAGCAGCGCGCGGCCCTGCAGCGCATCGATCATCGACTCGGCTTCGGCGCGTGCGATCGGCACCAGCCGGAACGCGACATCGCCCAGCACCTCGACGAACACGCCACCGAGGCCGACCATGACCATCATGCCGAACTGCGGGTCGCGCACCGCGCCGATCACCATCTCGACGCCGGGCGCAGCCATGCGTTCGACCAGCCAGCCGTCGACGCGCGCGGCCTTCACCGCCGGTTCCGCAGCCATCGTGTCGATGGCTGCGCGCACCGCTTCGGCATCGGCCAGCCGGATGCTCACGGCACGTGCATCGCTCTTGTGCAGGATGTCGGGCGAGACCACCTTGACCGCGAACGGCCCGCCGAGCCGCGCGGCGATCGCCGCCGCCGAGGCGGCATCGCGCGCCACCTCGCCGACGGGCACCGCGATGCCCATCGCGGCCAGCGCCTGCTTCGCCTGCGGTTCGGACAGGCTGCTGTGTCCGTCGCTGCGTGCCTGCGCGAGCAGGCCTTCGAAGTCGATCTTCGTCATGGCGGTCAGAAGCTGGTCGGCCAGGTGCGCATCAGGTGCTGCCCGATGCCGCCGGTGCGGCGTCGGCGATAGACATCCAGCATGCCGATCAGGTGGTCGCGCGTCTCCTGGGGCTGCACCACGTTCTGCACTGCATACATCGACGCCATGTCCCAGACCTCGCTGTCCTGCGAGATGTGCGCGAACGCCTCGTCCCAGCCCGGCTGCCCGGGCGACACACCGTGCACGATCTGGGTCGATGCGGCAGGGTCCATGAAACTGATCTCGGCGGTCGGCCATGCGATCAGTTCGTCGTTGTTGCGCCCACCGCCCATCGCGACATACGCACGCCCATAGGCCTTGCGCACCAGCACGGTGATCGTCGGCACGCTCACCAGCGAGGTGGCATTCATGAAATTCATGATGAAGCCGGGCGCACCGCGGCGCTCGGCCTCGAGCCCGACGACGAAACCGGGCGTGTCCATGAAGCGCACCATCGGGATGTTGAACGAATCGCACATCACGGTGAAGTCGAGGATCTTGCGGATCGCATCCACGGTCAGCGCGCCACCCGAGGCCGCGGGATTGTTCGCGATCAGGCCGACCACCTTGCCGCCCAGCCGCGCCAGCGCGACCACCGCCGACTTGCCGAAGCGCGGCTTGAGTTCGAACAGCGATCCCTGGTCGGCGATCACCTCGAGGATCTTGCGGATGTCGTAGACCTGGGTGCGCTTCTCGGGCAGCAGCCCGAGGATGCGGTCCTGGCCCTCGCCGGAGCCGGGCGTGACCTCGGCCACCGGCGGCAGTTCACCGTTGTGGCTGGGCATGTAGGACAGGAAGCGCCTGATCGCGTCCATCGCCTCGGCGTCGGTGTCGACCACGCGGTCGATCAGGCCGGTGGTCTCGGCGTGCAGCCGCCAGCCGCCGAGCGCTTCCAGGTCGACCTTCTCGCCGATGGCGATCGACACCAGCTTCGGGCTGGACACCGCCATGATCGAACCCTTGCGCATCACCGCGAAGTCGGCGCAGCAGCACATCCATGCGGACGATCCGAACGCGGTGTCGAGTGCCGCCGCCGCCCACGGGTTGTCGCGGGTGCGCCGGAACTGGTGCGGATCGTTGCCGAGCAGGTTGCCCATGCCCTTCGAGCCCATGGTGTCGGGCATGCGCGCGCCAGTCGACTCGCCGATGTGGATGAACGGCATGCCGCACTCGATGGCGGTACGCCGGACATGGCCCATCTTCTTCGAGTTGGTCGACGAGGTCGACGATCCCTTGACCGTGAAGTCGTTGATCACGACGCCGCAGTCGCGCCCGCCGACCTTGCCGAAGCCGACGATCTTGCCGTCGCGCGGGGTCTTGCCGCGGTCGGACTCGAACACGCCGGACTCGCCGAGCAGGCCGGACTCGCGGAACGTACCCTCGTCGACGAGCAGCGCGAGCCGCTCCTCCGCGTTGAGCTGGCCGGCGGCCTTGCGTTTGGCCAGCTTGGCCGGGCCGCCCATGGCGCGGGCCTTGTCGCGGCGGCGTTCGAGTTCTTCGAGGGCGGTCGAGGGTAGTGTCATGTGAGCAATGTCCTGTGGGGTACGTCGCGCCGGGCGCGGTCGGTGGCGTTGATCGTCGGTCGACTGCGATCGACGACTGCGGTCGACGACTGCGGTCGCTCGTGCTCAGTCGAAGCGGTAAGTTGCGAGCCTGTCCGCGTCCAGCTCGACGCCGAGCCCTGGCCCTCCGGGCAGGGGAATCGACCCTGCTGCAAGGTCGAGCTTGCAGGTGACGATGTCGTCGGCGGTCTTCAGCGGCCCGACACACTCCAGCCCGTCGATCACCGCGGCGCTGGTGGCCGCCAGCATGATCTCGGCGACGGTGTTCACCCCCAGGCCGAAGCCGTGGCCGATCACCACGCGCAGCCCGGCGGCGGACGCGGTCTCGAGCATGCGGCGCGCGCGCAGGAAGCCGCCCTGCTTCATCACCTTGAGCTTCACCAGGTCGGCGGCATCGGCACGGATGATCGCCAGCAGGCTGGCATGGTCGAGCACCGACTCGTCGGCCATCACCGGCACCCCGCCACCTTCGCGCCGCACGCGGGCCATGCCGGCCAGGTCATCGGCCGGGGCCGGCTGCTCGAACAGCTGCAGGTTGGCGCCGGCGACCATGTGCGCGAGTCGGATCGATTCATCGGCCGAATAGCCGGCATTGGCATCGATGCGCAGCTGCATGCCGTCGCCGACGGCCGCGCGCACCGCAAGCACGCGGTCGCGGTCGGCTTCGATGCCCCCACCGACCTTGATCTTCGCCGAGCGGAAGCCGCGGTCGTACCAGCGCTTCGCCTCGGCGGCCGCCTCGTTCGGCGACAGGATGCCGATCCACGCGTTGAACGACACCCGGTCGCGCACCGCGCCGCCGAGCCACGTGTAAACCGGCAGGCCGCAGGCGCGCGCGACCAGGTCGGTGCACGCCATCTCGATCGCTGCCTTGGCATCGAGGAAGGCTGGCTGGACGGCATCCATCCGGTCGAGCAGTACATGCACGTTGGACGCATCCATGCCGGTGACCGCCGGCGCCAGCACGTTGCGGATCACCGCCAGCGAATCCTCGACCGTCTCTTCCGAATAGCCCGGCGACGGATCGATGTTGCCCAGGCCGATCGCGCCAGCCGCCGAGGTCAGGCGCACGATCACGCTCTTCTGCACCTTCTTGGTGGTGTAGGCGTTCTTGAAGCCCTCGCCCACCAGTGGTACCGCGACGCCGAACGCCTCGATGCGTTCGATGCGGAAATCGCGGGCGTTGCCTGCGGCGCTGGCAGCCTTCGAAGCGTCGGTGTCCATCGGGTGTCCTCCTGGTTCACGAGCCGGGGCAACCGGGTCGGATGCCGGGTTCGCCCTGCGGTGATGCGGTGCGCTGCGGTCGTGGCTGCTGCGGTCGTGGCTGCTGCGTGTTGTGTGTTGCCTGCCGCGCGTCGCTTGCTGCGCGGGCGGGCGGGCGACTCAGGCCGCCGCTCTCGGGGCGGCGGTCATGGAACGATCTTGAGCCTCAGCCGCAGGTCGAGAAGGCATGAGGCTAGCCGAAGCGATAGATAAGGTAAACAATCACTTTTTCCGATCCTTTGATCCGTTCGTCTTATCCCTTTTCCGGTCTGCATTTTTCAGTCCGGATTTTCCGGTCCCCATTTTCCGATCCCGCATGCGCCCCTGCCCTCCCGTCCCGTTCCCCGGTCTCGTCCCGACTGCCATGCCTGCTGCGGATCCGCCCTCCGCAGCCACCAGCCAGCTCTCCCTCCGGCAGCTCCGGCTGGTCGAGGCGATCGCACGGTTGGGATCGGTGCATCGCGCGGCCCGCGCGCTTGGCATCAGCCAGCCCGCCGCGTCGATGCTGCTGCGCGCAGCCGAAACCGCGATCGGCCATCCGCTGTTCTCGCGCGACCGGCGCGGCGCAGTGCCGACCGTGTTCGGCCGGATGTTCATCGAGCGGCTTGCGATCGCACTGGCCGAGATCGATGCCATCGACGGCAGTGCCCGCGAGGGCGGACAGCCACTGCTGCGCCTGGGCACCATCCCGCGGGCGATGCAGGCCCTGCTGCCCAGGGTGCTGGCGCGGGTGCTCGCCGATGATCCGGCCCTGCGAATCAGCGTGCAGGAGGCCCCGGCCGCGCAGTTGCTCGCATCGGTGGCCGGCGGCCTGCTCGACGCGGCGATCGGGCGCGAAGTCCAGCAGCCTGGCGGCCCCGAGGCTTCGCGCATCGACGACCTGGTGTTCGAGCGCCTGTTCGATGAACGTACGGTGATCGTCGAGCGGGCGGCAGCCAGCGGCCGGCGCCGTGCCGGTGCGGACGGTACGCGTGCGCCGGTACCGCTGGCCAGCCTGCAGGCACGCGAATGGGCGCTGCCGGCACGCGGCAGCTTCGCGCGCGAACTGATCGACAGCGCGTTCACCACGGCCGGATTGCTGCCGCCGCTGCCCAGGGTCGAGTCGGCGGTCTATGCCTCGAACATCGAACTTGCCGCTGAAGGCTCGCTGCTCACGCTTGCACCAGCGACCGCAGCCGAGGCGATGCGCCGCGCCGGGCGCATCCGCATCGTCGAGGTGGAGCCACCGCTGCCGGCGAGCCCGGTGTTCCTGATCTACCGGGCGCGCAGCCGGCCGCTGGCCGCGCTTGCCGCGCTGCGAGCGGCGCTGCTCGATGCAGCGCCGGAGCGCACCGCCGGCCAGGCCGGCCTCCCGAAGGCCTAGGCTTCTTCTTCGCTCACCGCGCCCGACCATGGCGACAGCACGTCGGTCGCGCCGAAACAGTTGCCGGTGACCGGATCTTTCAGCACCGCGCTCGGGCAGGCGAAGTTGGTGGGATAGACCACCAGTTCGGTCGCCTGCACCGGGAACTTCGCCTCCAGCGCCTTGCGCACGCCGGCCGGCAGCCGCGGATCGACCCCGACATGGTCGTTGCCGCTGGCGTCGATGCGCGGCTGGTGGAACGCCTTCTCGAGATCGAGCCCGTGGTCGATCATCAGCGAGGTGAGTTGCATCACCGCCGGCATGATCTTGCGCCCGCCCGACGCCCCGACCGCGAACCACGGCTTGCCGTTCTTGCGGGCGATTACCGGGCACATGTTGGTCAGCGCCCGTTTGTTCGGGGCCAGCGAATTGGGCAGGCCCGGCCGCGGGTCGAACCAGTTGATGCCGTTGTTCATCAGGATGCCGGTACCGGGCAGCACCACGCGGCTGCCGAACACCGACAGCAGGGTCTGTGTCAGCGCGACCATGTTGCCGTCGCGATCGATCACGTTCAGGTGGGTCGTGCACGACGGCGACCGGAGGTCGGCCTGTTCGACGATGTCGACCGTCGACTCGCCCATCGTCGCGAGACGGTCGCTGTAGGCCTCGCGCAGCGCCTGCGCATAGGCAACGAAGCTGTCGGCCGTCGGCGGACCCTTGACGAATTTGTGGTCGAGCAGTTGCTGCAGCACGCGCGCCATCGACGGGCCGGCGGTAAGCCCGGGCGCGAGCGCCAGGCGCGCGCCATGGTAGTCGATCTCGAGCGGCTCGAGGAACCGGGCATGGAAGCCGGCGAGGTCGTCGGCATCGAGGATGCCGCCGAGCCTGCGGGTGTCTTCGGCGATCGAACGGGCCACCTCGCCTTCGTAGAAATCGCGTCGGCCGTTCTTCGCCAGCGTGCGCATCGTATCGGCGAGACCGGCCAGCTTCAGGCGCGCGAGTTCCGCGCCGGGCGCGGTGACCGGCGGCAACCCGTCGGGCATCCAGATCGCCTTCGTGGACGCATAGCGCTGCAGGTCGCGCGCGGCCGTGGCGATCTTCAGCGTGAGGTACCAGTCGACGGCGATGCCCTGCTCGGCGAGTTCGATCGCCGGCGCCATCATCGCGCCGAAACTGCGGGTGCCGAACTTTTCGAGCGCAAGACCGAGGCCATCGACATGGCCAGGCACCGCGAACGACCAGGGACCGTGCACGTTGCGATCGTCCTTCACCGCCGGCCAGGTGAACAGGTCGGTGGTGGTGCCTCCGGTGAGCGGGTAGTCGGCGAGGTCGACCCGCCCGGGCGACTTCGGCCCGAAGTCGACCACGTGCACACGGTCTTCGGCCGCGATGTAGACCATCATGAAGCCGACGCCGCCCAGCCCGCTGTTCCAGGGCTCGCAGGCGGCCAGCGAGAAGCCGGTTGCCACCGCGGCATCGATCGCATTGCCGCCGTCGGCAAGCACGCGCGCGCCGACCTGGGCGGCGACCCGGTTCTGCGATGCGACGATTCCCCCGCGGGAGCGCGCCAGCGGTTTCGACACGACCCAGTTCTGGACGAGATGTTCGCTGGCGGTCGGTTTCGAAGACATCGTGGCGGTCGCAATGCAGTGGATTCAGAAGGCGCTGATGATAACCGAGCGCGGCAGGCCCCGACGTGGCGTACGGCATGCGCCGGAGGCCGCCGATTCGGTATCCTGCTGCGCATGGAGACTCATCGAAACACGATCGATCGCGATCCGCACCACCCCCCACGCCGCATGCTCGGCGTGCTCGGCGGCATGGGTCCGCTCGCCGGCGCCGACTTCGTCGCGAAACTGATCCGGGCGACGCCAGCGACCAGCGATGGCGACCATATCCCCCTGCTCCTGTGGTCGGTACCGCAGATACCCGACCGCCTCGCGGCGATCGAAGGCCGTGGGCCGTCACCGGTGCCGATGCTGGTCGAGGCACTGCGCAGTCTTGCCGGCTGCGGCGTCGATCGGGTCGCCATCGCCTGCAACACGGCACACTTCTGGTATGACGAACTGGTCGCCGGCGGCGGCCTTCCGATCCTGCACATCGCGGACGCCTCGGCGCGGGCGCTTTCCCTGCCAGCGGATGTCGCGGCGCCGAGCGCCGGCGGCGGGGCCCGGCGCATCGCGCTGCTGGCCACCCGCGGCACCCACGCAGCCGGCTTCTATCCGCACAGGCTGGCCCTGTTCGGCCACCGCGTGCTGCCGCACGACGAAGCCATCCAGCGGCACTACGTGGATCCCTCGATCGAAGCGGTGAAGGCCTGCCGCCTCGATGCCGCCGGGGCACTGCTCGCCGGCGCGCTCGACACCCTCGCTTCGTCGTCTGCGCGCGCAGCCCGCGAAGGACGCGATGGTGAGATCATCGACGCGGTGTTGCTGGGCTGTACCGAACTGCCACTCGCACACGCCGCGATGCAGCGGCCCGGGCTGCTGCCGGTGGTCGATGCGACGCAGGCGCTGGCGCAGGCCTGCGTACGCTCCTGGTACGGCACCGACGCAGTGCCGGCCGCCGCAGGCTGACCCCTCCAATGCTTCTTCCCGATCGAGCGAGATTCCCATGGCCAGCCCCGAACTGCAGGTGACAACCCTCGGAGGCGGCTGCTTCTGGTGCCTGGAGGCCGTCTTCGACGACCTCGCAGGCGTGGAATCGGTCGAGTCCGGATACATGGGCGGCCATGTCGACAAACCTACCTACGCCCAGGTCTGCGGGGCGAAGACCGGTCATGCCGAGGTGGTCCGGATCACCTTCGATCCGGCCACGGTGACCTTGCGCGATATCCTGGCGGTGTTCTTCACCATCCACGACCCGACAACGAAAGACCGCCAGGGCAACGATGTCGGGCCCCAGTACCGTTCGGCGATCTTCCACCACGACGATGAACAGAAACGCGAAGCCGAAGCCTTCATCGCCGAACTGACCGCGAAACAGGCGTTCCCGGCACCGATCGTCACCGAGGTCAGCCCCGCCGCCACGTTCTGGATCGCCGAGGACTACCATCAGGAGTACTTCGTGCAGCACGGGCACGAACCCTACTGCCAGTTCGTGGTGGCGCCCAAGGTGGCCAAGTTCCGCAAGGTGTTCGCCGACCGGCGCAAACCCGCCTGACGCCGGGTTCGCGCCTCAGCGCAGTGCCGCGTTGATCGCCGCCAGCGTCCCGGCGCCCGGCGACAGCTCCGCCGCACCCAGCGTGAACAGCGGTGCCTCGACCGTGTTCAGGTGCCGGTGCAGATCTTCCGGATCGGGGTCGACGTAGAGCAGCCCGGTGACCACCTCACCCTGGGCCGAACGCATCTGGATCATGTTCATTGCCTGCACCCGGTTGGTCGCATCGTGGTCGGCGCCGAGCTTGCGCAGGCGCATCACCGAGCCATCATGCTGGGTGATGTCGATCGCCTCGCCAGGTGGGTAGTGGGCGGTGATCGCTTCGCGCGAGGGCCAGAAATCGAGCCGGTTCACCGCCTCGTTGTGCTCGCGCACGAAGTCGTAGCTGCGCGTGCTGCCGGCGTGGTTGTTGAACGCCACGCACGGGCTCACCACGTCGATGAATGCCGCACCCTGGTGCGCCATCGCCGCCTTGATCAGCGGCACCAGTTGCGCCTTGTCGCCGGAGAAGCCGCGCGCGACGAAGGTGGCACCCAGCTGCATCGCGATGCTCACCATGTCGATCGGCGAGTCGGTGTTGGCGACGCCTCGCTTGGACTTCGAACCCTGGTCGGCCGTGGCCGAGAACTGGCCCTTGGTCAGCCCGTACACGCCGTTGTTCTCGACGATGTAGGTCATGTTGACCCCGCGCCGCATCACGTGCGCGAACTGCCCGAAGCCGATCGATGCGGAGTCGCCATCGCCGGATACGCCCAGGTAGAGCAGGTCGCCGTTGGCCAGATTGGCGCCGGTCAGTACCGAGGGCATCCGGCCGTGCACGGTATTGAAGCCGTGCGAGTTGCCGAGGAAGTAGTCCGGCGTCTTCGACGAGCAACCGATGCCCGACAGCTTGGCCACCCGGTGCGGCTCGATGTCGAGCTCCCAGCAGGCCTGGATGATCGCAGCCGAGATCGAGTCGTGGCCGCAACCGGCGCACAGCGTGGAGATCTTGCCCTCGTAGTCGCGGCGCAGGTAGCCGACGCGGTTGCGCTCGAGCGAGGGGTGGTGCAGCTTCGGTTTCGCGAGGTAGGTCATTGGTGGTCTCCTCAGGCGGTGGCTGCGGGAGCAGAGGGGGCAGAGGGCGCGGAAGAAGCCGAGGGGGCCGCAGGCGCAGGCCGACCACCGATCGCGCGCAGGTGGTCGCCGATCGCATGCGTGATGAAACGCGCCGTGATCGGCGTGCCGTCGTAGTGCAGCACGCGCATCAGCTTCGCCGGGTCGATGTCCAGTTCGTTCACCAGCAGCGTGCGCAGCTGCGCATCCCGGTTCTGCTCGACGACGAACACCAGGTCGTGCGACTCGATGAACTCGTTCACCGCGTCGGCGAACGGGAAAGCACGAACACGCAGCAGGTCGACCTGCAGGTCCTGCGCCTCGAGCGCGACGATCGCCTCGTCCATCGCAGGCGTGGTGGAACCGTAGTAGATCGCGCCGATGCGGGTCGCCTTCGCTGCCTTGCGCTCGACCGGCGAGGGCACGATGGCGCGCGCCGAGTCGAACTTGCGCAACAGGCGCTGCACGTTGTACAGGTAGTCGTGCCCCGCCTCGGAGTAGCGCGCATACGAATCGCGCGTGGTGCCGCGGGTGAAGAACGCCCCCTTCGTCGGATGAGTGCCCGGGTAGGTACGAAACGGGATGCCATCGCCGTCGACGTCCAGGTAGCGGCCGAAGTCGCGCCCGGCCTCCAGCATCTCGTGCGTCATCACCTTGCCGCGGTCGTATTCGCGCGAGTCGTCCCAGGCGAACGGTGCGGTCAGCCGCTGGTTCATGCCGATATCGAGGTCGGTCATCACGAACACCGGCGTCTGCAGCCGGTCGGCCAGGTCGAGCGCCTGCGCGGTCATCTCGAAGCACTCGTTCGGGTCCATCGGGAACAGCAGCGGATGCTTGGTGTCGCCGTGCGATGCATATGCGCAGGCCAGCACGTCGGCCTGCTGGGTGCGGGTGGGCATGCCGGTCGACGGCCCGCCACGCTGCACGTTGACGATGGTGGCTGGAATCTCCGCGAAGTACGCCAGCCCGATGAACTCGGTCATCAGCGAAATGCCCGGGCCGGAGGTGGCGGTGAATGCACGCGCACCGTTCCAGCCGGCCCCGACCACCATGCCGATCGAGGCCAGTTCGTCCTCGGCCTGCACCACGGCATAGCGGTGGCGGCCGGTCTGCGGGTCGACCCGGTACTTTCCGCAGTAGGCAAGGAAGGACTCGGCCAGCGACGAGGACGGGGTGATCGGATACCAGGCACAGACCGATGCGCCGCCGTACACGGCACCCAGTGCCGCCGCCGAGTTGCCGTCGATGAAGATGCGATCGCCGACGTTGTCGGCGCGGCTTACCCGGATGCCCAGCGGGCAGGCCAGGTTCTCGCGCGCCCAGTCGCGCCCCAGCCGCAGCGCCTCGATGTTCGGCGCGAGCAGCTTCTCCTTGCCCTTGTACTGCTCGCCGACCAGTTTCTCGCATTCGGCCAGGTCGATGTCGAGCAGCGCGGCCAGCGCACCCAGGCAGACCATGTTCTTCAGCAGCTGGCGCTCGCGCGGCACGCTCCAGCGCGCATTGGCCAGCGCGGTCAGCGGCACGCCGATGACGTGCACGTCATCGCGGAACTTCTCCGGTGGCAGCGGCTTGGTCGAGTCGTAGAACAGATAGCCGCCAGGCTCGATCTCCTTGAGGTCCTGGTCCCAGGTCTGCGGGTTCATCGCGACCATCATGTCGACACCACCCCGGCGGCCGAGCCAGCCCGCCTCGGTGACGCGCACCTCGTACCAGGTCGGCAGCCCCTGGATGTTCGACGGGAAGATGTTGCGCGGCGACACCGGCACGCCCATGCGCAGGATCGCGCGCGCGAACAGTTCGTTCGCCGACGCCGATCCGGAGCCGTTCACGTTCGCGAACTTGACCACGAGGTCGTTGACCGCATCGATGCGTGGCCGGTCGTTCGCCTTCTGCGGGTTCGGCACCATCGTGTCCATCAGGCGGCCCTCCGCTCGGACGGCTCCGACGCGCGGCACACCGGGCCCGCATGGGTCTTCGTGTAGAGAAACTTCTGCATGTCCCACGCCCCGGTGGGGCAACGCTCGGCGCACAAGCCGCAGTGCAGGCAGACGTCCTCGTCCTTCACCATAGACCGGCCGGTCTTCAGTCCGTCCTGTACGTACAGCGCCTGCGCGAGGTTGAGCGCGGGCGCTGTCAGGCGCTGGCGCAGGTCTGCCTCTTCTCCAGGGGGCGCGAAGGTGATGCAGTCCATCGGGCAGATGTCGACGCAGGCGTCGCATTCGATGCAGGCCCTGGGCGTGAACACGGTCTGCACGTCGCAGTTCAGGCAGCGCTGCGCCTCCTTGAATGCGGTGGCGGCATCGAAGCCCAGTTCGACCTCGATGCGTATGCTCGCCAGCGCCGTCTGCGCATCGGCCCAGGGCACCTTGAAACGCGCCTCGGGTGCGACCGCGTTGTCGTAGCTCCACTCGTGGATGCCCATCTTCTGCGACATCATCGATACCCCGGGCGCCGGCCGGTCTTCCAGCGCCAGGCCTTCCAGCATCCGGTGGATCGACACCGCAGCATCATGGCCATGTGCGACGGCCCAGATGATGTTCTTCGGGCCGAAGGCGGCGTCGCCGCCGAAGAAAACCTTCGGGTTCGTGGAGCGGAAGGTGACCTTGTCGACCACCGGCATGCCGTGCGCGTCGAAGTCGACGCCGCAGTCGCGCTCGATCCAGGGAAATGCGTTTTCCTGGCCCACCGCGAGCAGCACGTCGTCGCACTCGACGAGACGGTCGGGTTCGCCGGTGGGCACCAGGCGCCTGCGGCCACCCGCGTCGTACTCGGCGCGCACCGCCTCGAAGGTCATGCCGACCAGGCGTCCGTCGCGGTGCTCGAAGGTCTTCGGCACCAGGTAGTTGAGGATCGGAATGCCCTCGTGCTGGGCGTCTTCCTTTTCCCACGGGCTCGCCTTCATCTCGTCGAAACCCGAGCGCACGATCACCTTCACGTCGTCCCCGCCGAGCCGGCGCGAGGTGCGGCAGCAGTCCATCGCGGTGTTGCCGCCGCCGAGCACGATGACGCGGCGGCCGATCTTCGTGGTGTGGCCGAACGACACCGAGGACAGCCAGTCGATGCCCAGGTGGATGTTCGCCGCGGCCTCGTTCCGGCCCGGCAGGTCGAGGTCACGACCGCGCGGCGCGCCCGAGCCGACGAACACCGCGTCGAAATCCTGTGCGAGCAGTTCGCGCATCGAGCCGATCTCGACCCCGCCGCGAAACTCGACGCCGAGGTCGAGCACATAGCCCACCTCTTCGTCGATCACCGCCTCCGGCAGGCGGAAGCGCGGGATCTGCGAACGGATGAAGCCGCCCGCCTTCGGATCGCGGTCGAACACGGTCACCGAGTAGCCCAGCGGCGCAAGGTCGCGCGCGACCGTCAGCGCGGCCGGCCCGGCGCCGACGCAGGCGATGCGCCAGCCGTTCTTCTTCGTGGCCGGCGCCGGCAGCAGCGCGCGGATCGCGGCGGCATCCTTGTTGTCTGCGGCGACCCGCTTGAGCCGGCAGATCGCGACCGGTTCCGGCTTGTCCTGGTTCGCTTCCTCGACGCGCCCCCGGCGGCAAGCCGGCTCGCAGGGCCGGTCGCAGGTGCGCCCGAGGATCCCCGGGAACACGTTCGAGTCCCAGTTGACCTTGTAGGCCTCGGTATAGCGCCCGGCCGCGATCAGCCGGATGTATTCGGGTACGGGTGTGTGCGCGGGACACGCGTACTGGCAATCGACGACCTTGTGGAAATACTCCGGATCACTGACATCCGTCGGCTTCAATCACGCTCTCCTGGTTGCGGGCGCTCGTGCCTGGCTGTCGCCGGCGCGCGGTTCCTCGTCGATCGCTCCGTCCGGGCGATCGCTCGGGCTCCTGGTGACCGGCGTCGCAGCCCCCGGGGGCGCTGCTGGCCGGTCTGTTCTGGTTATCGGCGAATCCTACTCCGACTGCGCGCGGAAGGCATCGGCGCCAGCACGGGCCCCGGCTGCGCCCGGCGGGCATCGCTCCCGCGAATGCAGCACGGGTGGCGCGGTCGGCGCCGTGGACGCTCCCAGAGGGCCGCGGGGGGTGTCCGTCTGGACAAGCCCTCCGCCCTATGGCTAGATGCGAGCGTGGCACGGAAGATGCTCGGTCCAGAGCAGCCCGCTTCCGCGCGATAACCCCGACAAGGAGACGCCCTTGAAACGATCGATCATCACCACTGCCATCGCCGCACTCGCGGTCGCCATCGCCGCCCTTCCGGTCCCCGCGCAGGCCCAGGCCCTGACCGGCACCCTCGCCAAGATCCGCGACACCGGCACGATCACCGTCGGCCACCGGGAGGCGTCGATCCCGTTCTCCTACCTCGACGACAAGCAGCAGGCTGTCG
>JBILGF010000434.1:0-3069 GCA_044351195.1 Burkholderiales bacterium | reverse complement strand
TGGATATCTGCGCGAAGGTGATCGACGCGGTGAAGGCAGAGCTGAAGATGCCGAACCTGAAAGTCGCGCTGCAGCCGGTGACTTCCGCCAACCGCATCCCGCTGCTGCAGAACGGCTCGATCGACATCGAATGCGGCTCGACCACCAACTCGGTCGACCGGCAGAAGCAGGTCGCGTTCGGCCCGACCTACTTCGTGATCAACGTCACTGCTGCGGTGAAGGCCTCCTCGCCGATCAAGACGCTCGCCGACCTCAACGGACGCACCATCTCGACCACGGCGGGCACGACGGCAGTGCCGCTCCTGAAGAAGTACGAGAAGACTGCCGGCGTCGACGTGAAGGAAATCTACGGCAAGGATCACTCCGAATCGTTCCTGCTGCTGGCCGACGACCGGGTAGCCGCGTTCGTGATGGACGACGTGCTGCTGGCCGGGCAGATCGCCAACGCACGCAACCCGGGTGAATTCCGGATTCTCAGCGAGTCGCTGCGCACCGAACCCTACAGCGTGATGCTGCGCCGCGAAGACCCGCAGTTCAAGGCGCTGGTCGACCGCACGATCGGCGGCATGATGAAGACCGGCGAGATCGAGAAGCTGTACGCAAAATGGTTTCTCAGCCCGATCCCCCCGCGCAAGGTGAACCTGAACTTCCCGGTGTCTGCAGCCCTGCGCGAGGCGTTCAAGAACCCGAACGACCGCGGCGTGCAGTGATCGGGCTGGTACCAACGCAGGCCTGACCGCCCCCGGATGGGCATCAGCCTCGACTGGTCGGTGTTCCTGCAGGAATTGCCCGAGGGCGGCGTCTTCTACTGGGAGATGCTGCTCTCGGGCCTGTGGTGGACACTGGGCGTGGCCGCCTGCTCCTGGGTGATCGCCATGCTGCTCGGGGCGATCGTGGGCACGCTGCGCACCCTCGACAACCGGGTCGTGGTGTTCCTCGGCAACGCCTGGGTCGAACTGTTCCGCAACATCCCGCTGCTGGTGCAGATGTTCATCTGGTACTTCGTGGTGCCGGAGTTCGTCCCGCCGCTCAAGGCCTGGGTGGTGGCCGCCGAGCCCTCGCATGCCCAGTTCCTGTCCGCCACGCTGTGCCTGGGCCTGTTCACCTCGGCGCGCATCGCCGAACAGGTACGTGCCGGCATCCAGTCGCTGCCGCGTGGCCAGCACCATGCCGCACAGGCGATCGGCCTGACCATCGCCCAGATGTACCGCTTCGTCCTGCTGCCGATGGCGTTCCGGATCATCATCCCGCCGCTCACCAGCGAGACGATGAACCTGATCAAGAACACGTCCATCGCCCTCACCATCGGGCTGGCCGAACTCACCTTCCGCACGCGCGAGATGGGCGAATACACGTTCCGCTTCTTCGAGGCCTTCACCGCGGCCACGCTGATCTACATCGCCCTGGCCATGACCGCCAACCGGGTGATGGCGGTCATCGAGCGGCGCACTTCCGTGCCCGGCTATATCGCCGGCGCGAAGTAGAGGGCGACGATGGATTTCGACTGGTCGGTGATCGGCGGCGCCCTGCCCTACCTGTGGAAGGGCATGCAGTACACGCTCGAACTGACCGCGATTGCCGCCGTGGGCGGGCTGTTCTTCGGCACCCTGCTCGCCCTGGCGCGGCTGTCGCCGATCAAGCCGCTGGCGATGGTCGCCGCCGGCTACGTGAACCTGATGCGCTCGATTCCCCTGGTGCTGGTGATCTTCTGGTTCTTTTTCCTGGTGCCGGTCATCCTGCAGGTGACGATGGGTTACGAGCGACCGCCCCAGGTGGGCGCCGAGCGCACCGCGATCATCACCTTCATCATGTTCGAGGCGGCGTACTTCTGCGAGATCATGCGCGCCGGCATCCAGTCGATCCCGCGCGGGCAGGTCCATTCCGCCCAGGCGCTGGGCCTGAACTACAACCAGACGATGCGCCTGGTGGTGCTGCCGCAGGCGTTCCGCAACATGATCCCGGTGCTGCTCACGCAGACCATCATCCTGTTCCAGGACACCTCGCTGGTGTACGTGATCTCGGCCACCGATTTCGTCGGCGCGGCGGCAAAGATCGCGCAGCGCGACGGCCGGCTGATCGAGATGTACCTGTTCGTCGCCGTCGTCTATTTCATCATCTGCTTCTCGCTGTCGCTTGCGGTGAAGCAGTTGCAGCGCCGGATCGCGGTGATCCGCTGACCCCGCGCGTGCCAGCCCCACGAAGGACAACCGCATGCCGATGATCGACATCCAGGGCATCTCGAAGTGGTACGGCAGCTTCCAGGTGCTGACCGACTGCACCACCCATGTCGAGAGGGGCGAAGTGGTCGTGGTCTGCGGTCCGTCCGGATCCGGCAAGTCGACGCTGATCAAGTGCGTGAACGCGCTCGAGCCCTTCCAGAAGGGCGACGTGGTGGTCGACGGTATCTCGCTCGCTGATCCGAAGACCGTCCTGCCGAAGCTTCGTGCCCGCGTCGGCATGGTGTTCCAGAATTTCGAGCTGTTCCCGCACCTGTCGATCACCGAAAACCTGACCCTCGGCCAGGTGAAGGTGCTCGGCCGTTCCGCCGACGAGGCGACCACCCGCGGCCTGAAGCTGCTCGACCGGGTCGGGCTGATCGCGCAGAAAGACAAGTATCCCGGCCAGCTCTCCGGCGGCCAGCAGCAGCGGGTGGCGATCGCGCGCGCGCTGTCGATGGACCCGATCGCCATGCTGTTCGACGAGCCGACCTCGGCGCTGGATCCGGAGATGGTCAACGAGGTGCTCGACGTGATGGTCGAGCTCGCGCACGAAGGCATGACCATGATGGTCGTCACCCACGAGATGGGCTTCGCGCGCAAGGTCGCCAACCGGGTGATCTTCATGGACCAGGGCGAGATCGTCGAGGACGCGACCAAGGAGGCGTTCTTCGGCAGCCCGCGCTCGGAGCGGGCGCAGCAGTTTCTGGCGAAGATCCTGCAGCATTGAGGTTGTCGCGGGCGGTGCGGGTACGGGCGCATCG
Source organism: Burkholderiales bacterium (assembly GCA_044351195.1). Taxonomy (GTDB): domain Bacteria; phylum Pseudomonadota; class Gammaproteobacteria; order Burkholderiales; family CAIKXV01; genus CAIKXV01. The sequence goes on along the minus strand of JBILGF010000434.1, from coordinate 89 downwards.
GGTTGCCGACTCCGTTCGTGTCCCCCGGCGCCGGGCGCGGGGGCGCGCCCGGCGCCTCCTCCTTTACCTCACTTCGTCGGCAACCCGAT
>JBILGF010000194.1:0-6415 GCA_044351195.1 Burkholderiales bacterium | reverse complement strand
CCACCAGTTCAGGCCCGACCGGATCGAGGTCGAGCCGGGTGCGTTCCCCGATACATGGACCGGCGCGCTGCGCGCGCGCGGACACACGGTGGATGCGGCGCGCCGTGCCTGGGGAAACATGCAGCTGGTGTTCGTCGATCGCGAGCGGGGCGAAGTGACGGTGGCCAACGACCCTCGCGGGCGCAGCGGCATTGCCTGGTTCTGAAGCGGCGCGCCGTGCGCCGTCAGCCTGCCTGGTTCAGGTGGTCGACGTAACGCGCGACGCCCTCGTCGACCGTGGCGAACGGGCCTGAATAGCCGGATCGGCGCAGCAGCGTGAGGTCGGCCTCGGTGAAGCTCTGGTACTTTCGAGCGAGATCGGCCGGCATCGCGAAATACTCGATCAATCCGTCGGCACGCATCGGGTCGAGTGCCAGCGCAGCCTTGCCATCGATGGCCCGGCAGGCATTGATGGTGGCAACCGCCACGTCGTTGAACGTCTGCGCGCGCCCGGTGCCACAGTTGTACAGGCCGCTCGCATCGTCGTTGCCGAGGAAATGCAGGTTCACCGCGACGACGTCTTCGATCGACACGAAATCGCGCCGCTGTTCGCCATCGCCATAGCCGGCGCAGCCGGCGAACAGCCGCACCTTGCCCGCTGCGCGATACTGGTCGAAGAAATGCATGGCCACCGAGGCCATCCGCCCCTTGTGGCGCTCACCGCGCCCGTACACATTGAAATAGCGCAACCCGACGATCGGCGCGGTACGCTCGGCCAGTTGCCGGCGCACGCGCTGGTCGAACAGGAACTTCGAATAGCCATAGACGTTGAGCGGACGCTCGTACTCGCGCGCCTCGCGAAAGATCCCGCCCCCGCCGTAGACGGCAGCCGAGGAGGCATACACCAGCGGGATCTCTTCGGCCTGGCAGAACTCGAGCAGTTCGACCGACCAGCGATAGTTGTTGTCCATCATGTAGCGGCCGTCGGACTCGACCGTGTCCGAGCAGGCGCCCTGATGCAGCACCGCCTCGATGCCGCCCTCGAACGCACCCTCTGCGAGCGCGTCGAGGAAATCTTCCTTGTCGAAGTAGTCTGCGATGTCGCAGTCGACCAGGTTGTGGAACTTGTCGCCGCGGGTGAGATTGTCCACCGCGATGATGTCGCGCTCGCCGCGCGCGTTGAGCGCGCGCACCAGGTTCGAACCGATGAATCCGGCCGCGCCGGTGACGATGTAATAGCCTGCCATGGTCAGCTTCCTTCCTGCGTGGCCTGCGTGGCCTGCGTGGCTTCGCTGAGTTCTTCCGGGTGCACGACTGCCGTGCCGAGCTTGCCCACCACGATGCCGGCGGCACGGTTTGCCACGCGCATCGCCTGCGGCAGCGAAGCCCCGCAGGCGAGCATCACGCCGATGGTGGCGATCACGGTGTCGCCAGCGCCGCTCACGTCATAGACCTCGCGCGCATGCGTCGGCTGGTGGTGCATGCCGCCTGCATCGAACAGGGTCATGCCCTCCTCGCTGCGCGTGACCAGAAGCGCCTCGAGCCCGAGCTCGGCGCGCAGGTGTTGCGCCTTCGCTTCCAGTGAAGCGTCATCTGTCCATGCACCGGCGACCTGGCGGAACTCGTTGCGATTGGGCGTGAGCAGGGTGGCACCACGGTAGCGTCGATAATCCTCGCCCTTGGGATCGACCAGCACCGGCTTGCCCGCTGCGCGGGCCGCGTCGATCATGCGCTCGATGTGCACCAGCCCGCCCTTCGCATAGTCGGACAGGATCACCACATCGCAATCGGACAGCGCCGTCTCGAATGCAGCGAGCTTTGCCGCCAGCACCTCGTGGCTGGGCAGCGTCTCGAAGTCGATGCGCATCAACTGCTGCTGGCGCCCGATCACGCGCAGCTTCACCGTGGTCGAGATCGTCGAGTCGACGTGCATGTCGACGACCACGCGCGCGGCACCGAGCAGGCGCTCGAGCGCCGCTCCGGCCTCGTCGTCACCCACCACGCACAGCAGGCGGGTGCGCGCACCCAGCGAGGCCGCATTGCGCGCGACGTTGGCTGCACCGCCCGGGCGTTCCTCGCTGCGCTCGATGCGCACCACCGGCACCGGTGCCTCGGGCGAGATACGCTCGACTGCGCCGAACCAGTAGCGGTCGAGCATCACGTCGCCGACCACCAGCACCCGGCCCGAGGCCGCGCGCGACTGCTCGTAGCCACGCTCGCGTGCGCCAGCCCCAGACGGCTTCGCGCTTGTCATGGTGCTGCGGCAGCCTTCGCCTGCGCGCGCCCGATCGGGTAGTACTCGATGCCTGCCCCGGCGGCCAGCGCAGGGTCGTACAGGTTGCGGCCGTCGATGACCACCGGCTGCTTCAGTTCCGTGCGGATCGCGTCGAAATCGGGGCTTCGGAACTCCTTCCACTCGGTGACGATCAGCAGCGCATCGCAGTCGTGCAGCGCCGCGCGGGCACTGTCGCAGAGGGTGACGCCGGCGCGTCCGCCCAGCAGGCCACGCGCCACGTCGAGTGCGACCGGGTCATATGCATTGACCGTCGCCCCGCGCGCGAGCAGCGCCTCGATGATGACCAGGCTCGGTGCCTCGCGCATGTCGTCGGTGTTGGGTTTGAACGCGAGCCCCCAGATCGCGAACCGGCGCCCGGCGAGCGTGTCGCCGAATCGCGCGACGACCTTGTCGACCGGCACGTTCTTCTGGCGCTCGTTGACGTCGTACACCGCTTCGAGGATGGCCAGTTCCATCCCGCACTGCTGCGCCGTGCGGCGCAGCGCCTTAACGTCCTTGGGGAAACATGAGCCCCCGAAACCGGCACCGGCATACAGGAAGTCGTAGCCGATGCGCGGATCGGAGCCGATGCCCTTGCGTACCTGCTCGATGTCGGCCCCGAGCCGCTCGGCCAGGTTGGCCAGTTCGTTCATGAACGAGATGCGGGTGGCGAGCATCGCATTGGCGGCATACTTCGTGAGTTCGGCCGATCGGACATCCATCACGATCAGACGCTCATGGTTGCGCTGCACCGGTGCGTACAGCTCGCGCATGATGCGCAGCGCGCGATCGTCGTCCACGCCCAGCACCACACGATCGGGGCGCATGAAATCCTCCACCGCAGCGCCTTCCTTGAGGAACTCGGGGTTGGAGACCACGCTGAACGGATGCGCCAGGCCGCGCGCCGAGATCTCTTCGGCGATCGCCGCACGCACCCGGTCGGCGGTGCCCACCGGCACGGTCGACTTGTCCACGATCACCCGGTAGCCATCGAGGTGGCGGCCGATCGAGCGCGCGGCGGCGATCACATACTGGAGGTCGGCCGAACCGTCCTCGCCTGGCGGCGTACCGACCGCAAGGAACTGGACCGTGCCCCATGCCGCGGCCTGCTTCGGATCGGTGGTGAAGCGCAGGCGGCCGGCAGCGGCGTTGCGCCTGACCAGCGCCTCGAGCCCGGGTTCATGGATCGGGATTCCCCCCGACTGGAGCATGGCCACCTTGGCCTCGTCGATGTCCAGGCACAGCACTTCGTTGCCGAGGTCGGCGAAGCAGGCCCCGGACACGAGGCCCACATAGCCGGTACCGATGACGGTGATCTTCATGGCCTATTGTCCTGTCTCTGCGATGATCGAAGCCAGCGCGTCCACCGGATCGGCTGCCTGGGTGATCGGCCGGCCGATCACCAGGTAGTGCGCGCCGGCGGCGATCGCCTCGGCAGGCGTGGCGATGCGCGCCTGGTCGTCGGCCGCTGCGGCAGATGGACGCACGCCCGGGGTTACCAGCACGAACCCGGGCCCGCAGTGCTCGCGCAGCAGCCGCGCCTCGCGCGGCGAGCACACCACACCGTCCAGGCCGCTGTCCTTCGCCAGCAGCGCGAGGCGCAACACCTGTTCCTCGGGGCTGGCCGGAAAGCCGACTTCGGACAGGTCACGAGCATCCATGCTGGTCAGCACGGTCACCGCGATCAGCAGGGGCCGCGGGCTGAACGCGACCAGCGCCTCGCGCGCCGCCTCCATCATCCGGCGCCCGCCGCTCGCATGCACGTCGAGCATCCAGGCCCCGTCGGCTGCAGCGGCGCGACAGGCGCCAGCCACCGTGTGCGGGATGTCGTGGAACTTCAGGTCCACGAACACCTCGAAGCCCATCGAACGCAGCCGCGCGACCAGCAACGGACCACCGGTGGTGAACAGTTCCTTGCCCACCTTCACCCGGCAGCGCAGGGGATCGAGCCTGCGCGCCATGTCGAGCGCCGCATCGGCGCTGGCCATGTCGAGCGCGACGATCACGCGCGGGCCGATCGGCGGGGAAGACAGGGCGGTCATGTTCGGGCTCATCGGGTCAGCGGGCAGTGGATCCATGTTCATGCGGGGCAATGCAGCCGGGCGGCTACCGGGAAGCCTTTCCGGTCAGGCGCTCAGCTCGCGCTCTTCGGTTCGTTTCGGGGAATAGGTTTCCCAGCCGCGGCAAGCCGGACAGTGCCAGTAGAACTGCCGGGCCTTGAACCCGCACTGGTCGCAGCGGTACATGGCCAGGCTGCGCGTCTGCTGCTGCACGACGTTCCTGATCAGTTCGATGTCGGCTCGCTGCTCGATCGGCGTGGTGACCAGTTGTGCTTCGAGCAGCTTGGCCAGCCCGATCAGCGTCGGGTTGCGCTTGAGTTCGTCGCGCACCAGCCGGTAGGCGTCCTCGGCCCCCTGCTGCTCGAGGGTCGCCTCGAACACCACCGCCATCAGGTCGAGCGACGGATGGTTGGCGAGGTAGTAGTGCAGCAGGCGCAACCCGGCTTCGGGCTTGCCCAGCGCACGGTAGGCGTTGAGCAGGCGCTCTGCGACCATCGAAAGGTAGGCCGGGTTCTGCGACTCGATGCGCTTCCAGGCGTCGATCGCCGGCTCGAGCTGCCCGGTCGCCAGCTCGATGTCACCGAGCAGGATGCTGGCACGCACGCTCTTGCGATGACTGGCCAGCGCGAGCTCGAGGTTACGGCTGGCTTCTGCCGGCCTCGCGTGCGCGAGCTCGTTGGAGGCCAGTTCACAGTAGTAGTTGGCGATATCCATCTGGAACGACCGGCCATTGCGCGATTCCGCGCGCCGTGCGGTCTCGATGGCACGCTCCCATTCGCGCTCCTGCTCGTAGATCTCGAGCAGCGCGAGCGAGGCGACGTCGTCCCGTGCAGTACCCTCGAGCTTCCTGAACAGCTCTTCGGCGCGGTCGAGCAGACCGGCCTTCAGGTAATCCTGTGCCAGTTCGTGGATCGCATCCAGCCGCTGCTCGGCGGGCAGGTCGTCACGGTCGACCAGGTTCTGGTGCATGCGGATGGCTCGCTCCACCTCGCCGCGCCTGCGGAACAGGCTGCCCAGCGCGAAGTGCAGTTCGATCGTCTGCGGATCGACCTTGACCACCTCGATGAATGCTTCGATGGCCTTGTCCTGCTGCTCGTTGACCAGGAAATTGATGCCCCGGAAATAGGATGCCGGCAACGCGCGCGATTCGGTGACCAGTTGCTTGATGTCGATGCGCGCGGCCAGCCAGCCCAGCCCGAAGAAGGTCGGGAAAGCCAGCAGCCACCAGTACTCAAAGTCCATGTGGAACCTGGCGTTCGGTGGCTGGCATCGATGCGGCGGCGGTGGCACCGGCTGCTGCATCCGGCTCGATCCCGGGGGTCTCGCGCTCGGCGCGCAGCGCATCGTGCTCCAGGCGCAGCGCCGCGCTCTCGGCCCGGGCGCGCGCGGCGTCACGGCGTAGGCCGATGACATAGCCGGTCATGGCGAGCACGCCGGACAGCGCTCCGGCGCAGAACGCGACGACCAGCGCCAGGGCCAGCGAGGTCGCGACCTCGTGGCCGAGGAAGAACTTCAACGTGACCGGATCGCTGTTCTTCACGGCCAGCACGAACACGAGCCCGAACAGGGCGAGCTTGAACGCGAGAGACAGGTAGCCGAACAGCCGCCCGATCGCGGATCGGCCATTGCCCGGGGCCGGCAATGGCGAGCCGGTACCAGAACCCGACTGCCCTGCCGGACCGCTAGCCACGGTGGCCATGTCGCGCGCGGCCCGCGCTCACGAGCCGGAAACGTCGACGCGTTCGCGCAATTCCGTGCCGGCCTTGAAGTGCGGCACGTGCTTCGCGGGCACGTGCACCTTCTCGCCGGACTTCGGATTGCGTCCGACCCGGGGCGGCCGGTAGTTCAAGGCAAAACTGCCGAACCCGCGGATCTCGATGCGGTGCCCGTCCGCAAGGCTCTGCGCCATGGCGTCCAGGATCATCTTGACCGCGAGTTCGGCGTCCTTCGCGACCAGTTGCGTGTGACGCGCCGCAAGGTTGGCGATCAGCTGCGACTTGGTCATGGCGGACGGTTACTCCGACTTGTTGTCGAGTTTGGCCTTGAGCAAGGCACCCAGGTTGGTGAGGCCCGCGTTGGACGGCTGCTCGCGAGTGACCTG
>JBILGF010000016.1:0-16689 GCA_044351195.1 Burkholderiales bacterium | reverse complement strand
ACCGCATCGGTCAGGGTATTGCGGTCGATGCCTTGCATGGGTGACCTCATGGATTCGATGGTCGGGATCGGGGTCGGAGTCGCAGTCGGGCCCGGATCGGGCCCTCAGGGTCAGGCCCGCCGCCCCCGACCGGTCAATCGGCCTTCAGGCCGAGTTGCCTGACCACCTTCGCATAACGCTCCACGTCGTTGCGCAGCACCTTCTCGAACTCCGCCGCCGTCATCGGCGTCGGCTCGATCGCCAGTGCATTCATCCGCTCGCGCACGTCGGGCGCATTCAGCGCGCGGTTGATCTCGGCGTTGAGCTGTCCGACCACCCGTCCCGGCGTGCCTGCGGGCGCGAGGAAGGCGATCCAGGTGTAGTCGGCGAAACCCGGATATCCGAGCTCGGCCACCGTAGGCACCTCGGGCAGCGCCGCTGACCGCCTGGCACTGGTCACCGCGATCGGACGGATCTTCCCCGCCTGCGACAGCGGGACAGCCGGCGGCATCGAGGTGCTGCCGATCGGCACCTGACCGCCGAGCACCGCGGTGACTGCGGCAGCCGGGGTATGCGGCACATGCGTGATGTCGACATTGTTGAGCTGCCGGAACAGCACCTCGGCAGCCAGGTGGGTCGTCGTGCCGGTGCCGGAGGAGGCATAGCTCAGCCGCTCGGTGCGCGACAAGGCCAGCAGTTCCTTCAGGCTGGTGGCCTTCACCGACGGATGCACGAACAGGATGTTGGGCGTCAGGGTCGCCATCGCCACCGGCGCGAAATCGCGGATCGCGAACCCGGGCCGCGAGAACAGACTGACGTTCACCGCGAACGCGACGCTGGTACCCAGCAGGACGTGTCCGTCCGGCGCCGACCTGGCGACGATCTGCGCACCGATGTTGCCACCTGCCCCGCCGCGGTTGTCGATCACCACCGACTGACCGAAGGCCTCCGCCAGCCGCGGCTGCATCAGCCGCGCGATGGTGTCGGTAGTGGCCCCGGGCGGAAAGGCCACCACCAGCCGCAGCGGACGTGACGGAAACGCGGGCGGCTGCTGCGCCTGGGCCTGCGCATGCGCCTGCGGCAGCGCCACGCTGGCAGACAGGGCAACGCCGAGGCAGAACGACAGGGACAGGGACAGGGACAGGGACAGGGACAGGGACAGGGTAAGCGAACGGGCCGTGGCCCGACGGGTCGATTCGATCTTGTGCTGCATGGGTCTCCTCCAGGCGCTAGCCAGGTATGGTTGGTCCTGCATCTGCTACAGCAGCGTACACATTTCATCGAACGACAGCCTGGGCAGTCGCGACGGCAACGCGGCGACATCTCCGTACCCCAGGTTGACCATGAAGTTGGACCTGATCGAGGTGCCGTGGAAGAACACCTCGTCCACCTTGGCATTGTCGAAGCCAGACATCGGCCCGGTATCGAGGCCCAGTGCCCGTGCCGCGATGATCAGCCAGGCGCCCTGCAGCGTGCTGTTGCGCAGCGCGTAGGGCACCGCCGCATCCGGATAGGTACGGAAATGGGTCGCATGGTCGCCGGCCGGGAACAGCCGGGACAGGTGCTCGAAGAACAGGGTGTCATAGGCGATCACGGCGGTGACCGGCGCCTCGCGTACCTTGGCCACGTTGCCTGCATCCAGGGTCGGGATCAGGCGTGCCTTGCCCTCGCGGCTGCGGATGAACAGGATGCGCGCCGGGCTGCAATTGGCGCTGGTGGGCCCCCATTTCATCAGCTCGTGCAACTGGCGCAGCGTGTCATCGTCGACCTCGCGCGACAGCCACATCTTGTGCGAGCGCGCGCCGGTGAGCAGCCCGGCGACCGCGGCCTGCAGCGCCGCCGGACTGAGCGCGGCGAACCTTGCGCGCACGGCCAGCGCGTCGGACACCGCCTGCTGCTTCTGCTCGTCGGTGTTCATGTGCGGGCTCACGAGGCTGCCGCCAGCGTGCGTGCCTCCCGCGCACGGATCTTCTCGTGCCTGCGCAGCAGCTTCTCGGCGCGCACGACGATCGGGATGTCGATCATCTTGCCGTCGATCTGGAACGACCCGCGGCCCTCGGCCGCGTACTTCGCGTTCATCTCGATCACCTTGCGCGCGAACTCGACCTCGGCCGCCGACGGCGAGTACTCGGCATTGACGATCTTCACCTGGCCGGGGTGGATGCAGCCGGCGCCGTCGAAACCGAAACGGCGCGACTTGCGCACCATCAGCGCGAACCGGTCCCAGTCGCTGAAGTCGGCCACGGTACCGATGAAGCCCAGCGGCATCACGCCGGCCGCGCGCGCGGCAATGATCATGCGCTGCTTGGGGTGCAGCAGCACGTCCTCGTCGGGCAGCATGTCGCAATTGAGCGCGAAGTCTTCGCCACCGATGTTCATCGCGACCACGCGCGGGCAGGCGCGCGGGATCTCGTCGATCCTCCGGAATGCATCCGGCGTCTCGATCATCGTGATGAACCGGGTGTGGCCCACGGTCATGCCCCGCCTGAGCTCGATCTCGCTGACCAGTTCGTCGAGCAGCCGGACATGCGAGGCGCTGTCGGCCTTGGTGATTGCGATGCCGTCGACATCCGGACAGACCGACGCCTCGATGTCGCGCACCGCGAGCGACAGCGGCTGGTTGATACGCACCACGACATCGGAGCCGCCCTGGCGCACCCGCGCCGCATTCTTCTCGACCAGCGTACGCGCATGGGCCTTCTCGCCTGGCGGCACTGCATCCTCGAGATCGAGCTGGATCACGTCCGCCGCGCGGGTGTGTGCCTTGTCGACGAACTTCTCGACGTTGACCGGCACGTACAGCAGCGATCGCCAGACCGGCAGTTCATCCTGGGTGTGCATCGGGGTTCTCTCCGTTCATTGATCGGGATTCACGTGCCTGGCTATCCGCCCGGGGTCGGATCGACCAGCGCGCCGCATGCACGCAGCGCAGCGATCCGCGCGGGGTCGAAGCCGGCAGCAGCCAGAACCTCATCATTGTGCTCGCCCAGCGCCGGCGCGGGCAGCCTGATCGCACCGGGCGTGCCCGACAGCCTGGGCACCACGCAGTGCATCGGCACCTGTCCCATGTCGGCATCCGGGTAGTCGGCCAGTACCTCGCGCTCGATCACGTAACGATCCTGCATGATCTGCGAAATGTCGTAGATCGGACCCACGGTCACTTCCTCGCGATCGAAGAACGCGAGGTTCTCGGCAAGCGTGCGACCGGCGATGAACGCGCCGATCACCGCATCGAGCTCCGCCGAATGCCTCAGGCGATCGGCATTGGTTCGAAAGCGTGGGTCGTCCACCAATTCGGCACGGCCGATCGCGCGCAGCACGCGCTCGGCCATCGCCTGGGTCGAGGCCGACAGGCATACCCAGCGGTCGTCGCCGGTCCGATAGGCGTTGCGCGGTGCGGCCGTCGTCGAGCGGCTGCCGGTACGGCTGCGCAGGCGCCCGCTCGCCCGATAGCTCGCCGCCTGCGGCCCCATCACCGAGAACAGCGGGTCGAACAGCGACAGGTCGATCGACTGCCCGGAGCCGCCGCCCACTTCGACCTCGCGCAGCGCAACCATCGTCGCGAAGGCGCCATAGAGGCCGGCGGTGCAGTCGGCGAGCTGCATCGGCGGCAGTACCGGCTCGCGGTCCGCGAAACCGTTCAGCGCCGCGAAGCCGGACATGCCCTCGGCCAGCGTGCCGAAGCCCGGCTTGTGCCGATACGGCCCGTCCTGGCCCCAGCCGGTGACCCGCACCAGCACCAGCTTCGGATTGCGCGCATGCAGCACGTCGGGGCCGAGCCCCATCTTCTCGAGCGTACCCGGGCGGAAATTCTCGATCAGCGCGTGCGCCTCTCCGACCAGCGACAACAGGGCCTCGATCGCTTCCGGTCGGCGCAGGTTCAGGCAGAGGCTTTTCTTGTTGCGCGCATAGACCTTCCAGTTGGTCGGGATGCCGTTGACCAGCCAGTCGCGCAGCGCATCGCCGTCCGGCGTTTCCACCTTGATCACCTCGGCCCCGAAATCGGCCAGTGCCAGGCTCACCATGTTGCCGGCCACCACGCGCGACAGGTCGAGCACCCGGACGCCGTGCAGCGGTCCGCGCGCTGCGCGGTCGAAGGCGCGCTGTTTCAGGGCCACGGCCTCCGGCTCCGCCGGTGCCGCGGGTGCCGCCGTCCCAGGCTCCGGCATCGCGCTCAATCCGGCCGGATGCCCGCGTCGCGGGCCACCTTGCGCCAGAACTGGATCTCCTCGCGCACGATGCGGGTGAATGCCTCCGGCGAGGTACCGGCGGGTTGCGCCCCTTCCGCGGCGAGCCGATCGCGCATCTCGGCGCTCTGGAGGATCTTCACGGTCTCCGTGTTCAGGCGGTCGATGATCGGCTTCGGCGTCCCGCCGGGCGCGAACAGGCCCCACCACAGCGTGGCGGCGTAGCCGGGTACGCCCGATTCCGCGATCGTCGGCACATCGGGCACGAACGGCGAACGCTCCGCCGTGGACACGGCCAGCGCGCGCAGCCGCCCCGACTTCACCTGCGGCATCACGTTCGGGATGCCCGACAGCAGGAACTGGATCTGCCCGCCGAGGAGGTCGACCACCGCGGGGCCGATGCCCTTGTAGGGCACATGTACGGTCTGCGCCCCGGCCATCCGGTTGAGCACTTCGGTGGCGAGGTGATTTACGCCGCCACTGCCCGAGGAACCGTAGTTGAGCGCGCCGGGTCTGGCACGAGCGGTCGCAAGCAGTTCGGGCATCGTCTTCGCCGGGAAATCGGCGGCCACCGTGATCATCAACGAGCCCATGCCGAGCCGGGTGACCGGCGCGATGTCGCGCACCGGGTCGAACGGAACCTTCGACTGGATCGCCACGTTGGTCGTGAACGATGTCGAGTGGATCATCAGGTTGTAGCCGTCGGGCGGTGCCTTGGCGAGGATGCCGGCCCCGAGCAGTCCGCCAGCACCCGGCCGATTGTCGATCAGCACCGGCTGGCCCATGGTCTCGCTCAGACGCTGGCCGATGATGCGCCCGAAGATGTCGTTGCTGCCGCCCGGCGTGAACGGAACGATGAACCGCAAGGGCCGGTTCGGGTAGGGTTGCGTGCCTGCCCCCTGCGCGAAGACGGACGCGGCGGGCAGCAGCACCATGGCCGACAGCAATGCACCGGCGAGCGGCCGCAGGCCGGGGACGACGCCGTGCGCGCGATCGGCATGCACGGGCTGGGATCGACAGGGAAACATCGGAGCCTCCTTCAGGTGTCGGCACTGACCGTGCGTTGCGGCCTGCCGTCGAGTCGCCATGCTATCGCGTCTGCCGTCGCTGCGCGCGGGGTTCGGCACCCGGCAGTTACGTTAACATCGCCTCATGAGCACGCACACCCTGCAGCCCGACGGTCTTCCCCGACTGCTGGCGCGCATCGACCAGGACGTTCCCGAGCTCCTCGCCGATTTCAATGCGATCTGCGACTGCGGTGGCCGCCTCGCCGGGTCCGCCAGCGAGCGGCAGGCACGCGATCTCACCCATGCACGGCTGGCCGATGCCGGTGCCCGCATGCCGGCCGGGCAACCGGCACGCGCCTGGCTCGAGCATGTCGAGTATGCCGGATGGCAGGCTGGCGATTGCACGCTGACACTGGCCGACGGCACACCGCTCGCCTGCCAGCCGCTGCTCGGGTCCGCTGCCACGCCCGAGGACGGACTGCTCGCCGAAGTGGTCGACCTGCAGCGCGGCACCGAAGCCGATTTCCAGCGTGAAGCAGCCCGCATACCGGGCCGCGTGGTGCTGGTGCGCCACGAGTATCCGTTCGCGCCCGGGCATATCCACCGGCGGCGCAAGTACGACGCGGCGCGGGCGGCCGGTGCCGCCGGTTTCCTGATCGCGCACACCGACGCCCGGGCAAGCCCGACATCAGGCTCCTCGGGGCGCAACGGCGGCGAGGGCATACCGGCCGTGGCCACCGACCATGCGGCCGCCCTCCGACTGGCCGGCGCCCGCGGCACCCGGGTGCGGTTGATCGTGCGCGGCACCGACCTGCGGGCCGATGCAGCGACGCCGATGCTCGACCTGCCCGGCCCGGATCCGCGGAATCCGCAACGGGTCGTGCTGTCGGCGCATCTCGACGGGCATCCCCTGGGCGAGAGCGCCATGGACAACGCGAGTGGCCTCGCGGTCGTGCTGGCGCTTGCACGGGCGGTGGCCCCGCAGATGCATGCGGCGTCGCGCGGCCTTCGGGTCTGCCTGTTCACCGCCGAAGAATGGGCTCTGGCCGGTTCGCGCGAATGGCTGGCGGCAATGACGCCAGGGCAGCGCAGCCAGTTGCTGATCGACATCAACCTGGACACGGTCGGTGCCGATCCCCGGCTCACCGCGCTCACCAGCGGCTTCGCCGGGCTGGAACGCTTCGTCGCCCGCAGCGCGCACGCGGCCGGTCAGCCGGTCGCCGTACATCCGGTGCTGATGGCCAACTCGGACCATGCGAACTTCGCGGCCCACGGAATCCCGGCGCTGCGCCTGGTCGCCGGCTTCGACGATGCGGCCAGCAACGTACGCCACATCCTGACCGCACAGGACACCCGCGACAAGATCGACCCGCGCGCCCTGGCCGGCGCCGCGCGGGTTGCCGCAGCCCTGCTCTGGCAGGCGCTCTGTGCGACCGATGCAGACGTATCAGGCTGGCGCTGACGCCGGCACCAACGAATACTCTTCCAGGAGACGGACATGGCGGGAGGCCCGCTCGAAGGCGTGCGCATCATCGATCTAACCTCGGTCGTGGTCGGGCCGCTCTGCACCCGCACGCTCGCCGATTACGGTGCGGACGTGATCAAGGTCGAGAGCCCTTCCGGCGACCTCGGCCGCAACATCGGGGGCCGCGGCCGCACCGAGAACATGGGGCCGAAGTTCCTGCACCTGAACCGGAACAAGCGCAGCGTGGTGCTCGACCTGAAGAAGCCGGCCGGCCACGAGGCACTGCTCAGGCTGGTGGCCACCGCCGACGTACTGCTGTGGAACGTGCGCCCGGACTCGATGGCACGCATGCGGCTGTCCTATGAAGACGTGCGCAAGGTGAACCCGAACATCATCTACTGCGGCATGTTCGGCTTCGGCCAGGACGGCCGCTACCGTGCCAAGCCGGCCTACGACACGATCATCCAGGGATCGAGCGGCCTGTCGGCGCTGCTGCATCGCTCCGTCGGCGATCCGCGCTACGTGCCGATCGTGATGTGCGATCGTACGGTCGGACTGATCGCGGTACAGATGATCGTGATGGCGCTGTTTGCGCGCACCCGTACCGGCGAGGGCCAGTCGATCGAGATCCCGATGTTCGAGAACATGGCGGCATTCGTGCTCGAGGAACACATGTACCAGGCGACCTTCGACCCGCCGATCGAGGGCGCGCCGACCGCCCATGGCGGCACCGGCGACCCACGCCTGCTCGACCCCGACGGTCGGCCACTGCCGACGAAGGATGGCTGGATCTGCGTGTCGGCGAACACCGATGCACAGGCGTTCGGCTTCTTCCGTGCGGTAGGGCGGCCCGAACTGGTCACCGACCCGCGTTTCTCGTCGGTCTCGGCGCGGCACCGGAACGTGAAAGCCTATTTCGCGCTGCGCATCGAGGCCCTGAAGGACCGGACCACGGCAGAGTGGCTCGGGATTTTCGACGCAGCAGACGTGCCGGCGATGCCCTACCACACGCTGGAAACCCTCCTCGAAGATCCGCACCTGGCCGAAGCCGGCTTCTTCGAATGGAAGGACCATCCCACGGAAGGCCGGATCCGCAACATGCGGGTGCCCAACCGCCTGAGCGGGGGCGTGCGCACCGATTACCGACCGGCACCGAAGCTGGGCGCCGACAGCCGGGAATTGCTGGCCGAGGCCGGCTACGACGACGCGGCCATCGCGCGCATGATCGACGCAGGCGTCACCCGCGCAGGCTGAGACGCGGCCGGCGAGCGGGGCCTGCAGCGCCCCGCTCGCCAGTGCATGACCGCAGTGGCCCGGCGCCCCGGCCATGCCTGCGCCAGGGCGGCCCTTGCCAGCGCTCAGTCAGGCTTCACGCCGGCTGCCTTCACCAGCTTCGACCACTTCACGATCTCGGACTTGATGTAGGCACCGAAGACCTCGGGGGTGGTCGGCGTGGGCTCGAGTCCCTGCATGAAATAGAGGTCGCGCACGCTGGACGATCCGAGGATCTTGACCATCTCGGCGTTGAGCCGGTCGATGATCGGCCTGGGCGTCTTCGCCGGCGCCAGCAGGCCATACCAGTTGTTCGCCTCGTAGCCGGGCAGCGCCGCCTCGGCAATGGTCGGCAGGTCTGGCAGCATGCCGGCGCGGGTCGCGGTCGTGACCGCGAGGCCGCGGATCTTGCCCGCCTTGATCTGGGGAATGGCGGTGGCCGCCGTCGCGAACACCATCTGCACTTCCCCACCGAGCAGCGCCGTCATCGCCGGCGCGCCCCCCTTGTAGGGGATGTGCGTGATACCGGTCTTGGTCAGGTGTTCCATCAGCACACCCGACAGGTGGCCGGCGCTGCCCACGCCCGAGGACCCGTAATTCAGGCTGCCCGGCTTGGACCGCAGCAGGGCCACCAGATCCTTCACGGTCTTTGCCGGCACCGACGGATGCACGACCAGCACGTTGATCGAGGACGCCATGTTGGTGATCGGCGAGAAGTCGCGGATCGGGTCGAAACCCAGCTTCTCGTAGATGGAGGGGTTGATTGCCAGTGCCGCGATCGTGCCCACCAGCAGCGTGTAGCCGTCCGGCGTCGCACGGGCGGCGATTTCGGTGGCGATGTTACCCCCGGCGCCGGGGCGATTGTCGACCACGAACTGCTGGCCCAGCACGTCGGCCAGGCGCTGGGCCACCGGGCGTGCTGCGGTGTCCGCCCCCCCTCCGGGCGCGAAGCCGACCAGCATGCGCACCGGCCGCTCGGGATAGGCAGGGCCCTTCTGCGCATGGGCGGCGGGCAGGCCGCACAGGGCGAGTGCCGCGAGGCCGGCGACTGCCGGGGTTGCGCTCAGGTTTCGTGCCATGGTGATCTCCTGTGGGTACGGGGTTTTGGCTGCTGCAGCCTGTCGTTGTCGTTGTCGTTGTCGTTGTTGTTGTCGTTCGTTCCCGCCGCCAGGCGCGCCGCAGCACCGCGCCCGGCAGGTTCAGTGCGCGGCGGCCTTGCGCGAGGCGGCCAGTCGTGCGCCGATGTCCATCGCCGCCTCGATCGCGCCACTGCCAGCCTTGTGCTGGCCGACGATGTCGAACGCGGTGCCGTGGGCCGGCGTGGTGAACACGGTGGGCAATCCCGCCGTGACCGTCACGCCCTTGTTGAAGCCGAGCAGCTTGGTCGCGATCTGCCCCTGGTCGTGGTACATCATCACGACGCCATCGAATTCGCCCGCACGGGCCTTGATGAACACCACGTCCGACGACACCGGACCGACGCAGCCGATGCCTTCGGCCGCCAGCCGTTCCACCGTCGGGCGGATGATGGTGATCTCTTCGTCGCCGAACAGGCCGTTCTCGCCATTGTGGGGATTCAGCGCAGCCACCCCGATGCGCGGGGCGGCGATGCCCTTGTCGCGCAGCATCCGGTCGGCCAGGCGGATCGCATCGGCGATGCGCGCCGGCTGCACCATGTCGACCGCCTTGCGCAGCGACACATGCGAGGTGACCCGGAACGTCGCGAACTGATCGATCACGTTCATCTCGCCGTAGAACCCCTGGTGCGCAGTGAGCGCGGCGAACATCTGGTGCTCGTCATGGAAGTTCCAGCCGCCACGGAACATTGCGCCCTTGTTGAGCGGTGCGAAGCAGATGGCGTCCAGATGCCCGGCCAGCGCCAGGTCGATCATCGCCTTCAGGGTATCGCCAGCGAGCTTTCCGGCCTGGGGCGAGGCCTCGGCGCGCGGCAGCGTGGACGGGTCCATGTTGCCGAGGTCGATCAGCGGCAGCGCGGCGCCGGGACGATCGCAGTCCGTCCAGTCGATGTCCGCGATGCCGGCATGGGCGCGCACCGGAAAATCCACCTGGGCATCTGCCTGACCCATTGCCAGTACACGCGCATCGCCGACCACCACCACCCGTGTCCCGGCTGGCCATGCCCGCCGGCCGATCATCCGGCAGGCGATCTCCGGGCCGATGCCGGTGGGATCACCCAGCATCAGGCCGACCACCGGCCGTGTCTCGAGTATCTTGTCAGTCATGATTCCGCCTTTGCAGTGAGGCCAGGCCAGGCCGCGGACAGGCGAGGCAATATTGCACGCGAGCGCTGCCGCGCCGGGTCAGTCCAGCTTGATGCCCAGCTTGCGGCCCAGTTCGCCCCATACGTTCATGTCGCTGGCGATCAGCTTGCCGAACGCCTCCGGCGTGGTGGGCGAAGGGTCCATGCCCTGCGCCAGCAGGGTGCGCCGGACCTCCGTATCTTCGAGGATCCTGCGCACTGAACCGTTGAGCAGGTCGACGATCGGGCGCGGCAGCTTCGCCGGGCCGAGCAAACCCCACCAGCCACTGACATCGAACCCCGGCAGCGCGGCCGATTCCGCGACTGTGGGGATGTCGGGCACTGCCGCGGACCGCTTCGGTGCGCCGGAGGCAATCGCCTTCAGCCGCCCGCTCTTGATGTGCGGCATCCCGACCAGCACCGGCGTGAATGCCAGTTGCACCTCGTTGCCGAGTTGCGCCGCCGTTGCCGGGCCGATTCCCTTGTAGGGGATGTGCGACATGGACAGACCGGTCAGCGACATCAGCAGTTCCATGCCCAGATGCGGGGGCGAACCGGGGCCGGACGAGCCGTAGTTGAGCTTGCCGGGGTTGGCCTTCACGTACGCCACCAGCTCTTTCATGTTCGAGGCGGGCAGCGACGGGTGCGCCATCAGCAGCAGTGGCGAGGTGGTGGCCAGCGTGATCGGCGTGAAATCGCGCGCCGGGTCGTATGGCAGCTTCTCGACCAGCCGCGCGCTGCTGGCGAACGCGCTGAAGGTGAACAGCAGCGTGTAGCCGTCGGGCGGGGCCTGGGAGACGATCTGCGCGCCGACGATGCCGCTGCCTGCCGGGCGGTTGTCGACGACGAAGGTCTGTCCATGGCGATCGGCGAGTTGCTGGGCGAGCATGCGGCCGACGGCGTCGGTGCCGCCGCCCGGGGCGAACGGGATGATCAGGCGCACCGGACGCTGCGGGTAGCTGCCCTGGGCCGATGCCACGACGGGGATCAGGCCGGTTGCGGCGAGGAACAGGCACAGGCTGGCCGCGCCGAACGCGGCCGGTGAACGATGGGACACGGGGACTCCTCCGATGCGCGCGTCGCCCTGGATCGGGCGCTTTGCCTGTCGCGGATGATACCGGAGGCCGGTGCACCACGACCGACGAGTCGGGTTGCGCGGTCGGGCATAATGCGAGGCTTCACATGAAAGGATCGATGCCATGGGCCATACACTGGCGGAAAAGATTCTCGGTGCGCACGCAGGCGGCGCGCCGGTCAGGGCGGGGGACGTGATCGTCGCCCGCGTCGACTTCGCAATGGTGCACGATGCACGCGCCGCCAATGCGCTGAAGGCCGTCGCGGCGCTGGGGTTCGACAACCTGCCCAATGCCGCGCGCACCGCGTTCGTGCTCGACCACTTCTCGCCACCGCCGTCGCGCGAAGCCGCGAACGTCCACGCCGACATGCGCGCGTTCTGCGAACGCACCGGCGCGGTGATCTACGACGTGGGCGATGGCATCTGCCACCAGGTGCTGCCCGAGAACGGTCACTTCACCGCGGGCGACCTGGTGGTCGGCACCGATACCCACTCGACCACCTACGGCGCCTTCAATGCCTACGGCACCGGCCACGAAGGCACCGACGTGGCGGCCATCCTGGCCACCGGGCGCACCTGGTTCCGGGTGCCCGAGACGATCCACGTCGAACTGACCGGCCGCCTTGCCCCGGGCGTCTGGGCGAAGGACGTGACGCTCGCCATGCTCGGCCGCCTCGGCGCCGAGGGCGCCAACTTCAAGGTGATCGAATACACCGGTGCTGCCGTGGCCGCGATGGCCATCGACGACCGCATGACGCTGTCGAACCACGCGGCCGAACTCGGCGCCGAGGCCGCGATCCTCGAATGCGACGACAAGACCGTCGCCTGGCTCGCCGCGCATGGCGCGCAGGCACCCCGTGCGGTGCGGGCGGACGCCGATGCGCATTACGCCGACCGCTTCATCATTGACGCCACCACGCTGGCGCCGAAAGTGGCGCACAACCACGATATCGGCGACGTGGTCGACGTGTCGGAACTCGCCGGCCAGCCGGTGCATGTCGGCCTGATCGGCACCTGCACCAACGGCCGGCTCGACGACATCCGGCAGGCGGCCAGCATCCTCAAGGGCCGCAAGATCGCGCGCGGGGTGCGGCTGGTGGTCACCCCGGCCTCGCGTGCGATCTACCTCGCGGCGATGCGCGAGGGGCTGTTCGAGATCCTGACCGAGGCCGGGGCATCGGTGGATGCCGCCGGCTGCGGCACCTGCGTCGGCATCACCCACAAGCTGATGTCGGCCGACCGTGAGCGCGTGATCTCCAGCGCGAACCGCAACTTCAAGGGCCGGCTGGGCAACCCCGAATCGGAGATCCTGATCGCCTCGTCGGCGACGGTCGCCGCCTCGGCCCTCACCGGCCGCGTGACCGACCCGCGCGAGTTCGCGTTCGACATCCGCAGCGCCGCCTGAAGGAGGAACACAGATGACCGCAAACGCAAGCACCGTGGCCCCGATCCGAGCGACCGTGCATCGTCTGGGCGACGAGGTCAGTACCGACATCCACTGCTCGGCCAAGTACAACATGGGCAAGTCGGTGCAATGGCTGGCAGAGCATGCATTCGAGCAGTTGCAGCCCGGCTTCGCGCAGCGCGTGAAAGCCGGCGACGTGGTCGTCGCCGGCAAGGATTTCGGCATCAACTCGTCGCGTGAACAGGCCGTGCACGTGCTGCGTGCGATGGGCGTGTCGGCGGTGGTCGCGCAGTCGTTCGGGCGCCAGTTCTACCGCAACGCGATCAACAACGGCCTGCCGATCGCCGAATGCGACGTGTCTGCCATCCGCGACGGCGATGTGATCGAGATCGATGTCGCGGCCGGACGGATCGCCGTACCTGCCAGCGGCTTCAGCGCAGAGGTGCCGAAACTTCCCCCGGCGATCCTCGCCCTGATCGCTGCCGGCGGGCTGCTGCCGTTCCTGAAGCAGAACCCCGACTGGGCGCTGCCCACCGCCTGATCAGGGCCTCGTACAACGCCGGTCGGCGTCGAAAATCGGGTCCGAAAATCGGGTCAGAGACGATTTTCGGGGTGCACGTCGTTCAGGTCTTCAGGTGGGCATCGCGCTGGGAATACAGTCTGTCGTCCGCATAGCCCATGGTCTCGGGCCTGGCGCGGCCCAGCATCACCTGGAAATAGACCGGCTCGAGGCTGTTGTTGTCGTAGCCGTGGATCACGCCCGGCGGACAGGCGACGCACTCCCACTTGCCGAGCCGGGTGGTGACCCGGTTGCCCTGTTCGTCCTCGACGAACACGTCGAGGAAACCGTCGAGCACGAAGAACACCTCTTCGACCTCATGGGTGTGCGCGGCGTTGCCCTGCCCCGGCTCGACGAACATGATGGACAGCGTGAAGCCGCGCGCCGGGATCACCGTGGGGTCGTCGTGCTTGCCGGAGCCGCCGGCGCCGATGAACCGGTGCTGGGCACGCTTCCAGCCGTCGATCTTAGCGTCCTCGAACGCGTTCCAGTCGGCGGTCTTTTCCCGGAATCGCCCGGTGAACTTCTTCATGACTTCGTCGAGCGAAAGCCCGACGAGTTCTGGGGGCATCGGATGGCGTGCGGCTGGCATGTTGTTCGCTCCTCTTGGCGGTGTCCGGTGTCAGCCGTCGATAGTAGTGCCCGCCTGCCGCCGAAGGCAACCGGGAAACCTGATCCGCGCGCATGTCCGCGCGTGCTTCGACTGCCGTAATATGGCGGTCGCAGGAACGTGATCACAGTCACCCGGCGCAATCGCGTCGCCCACTTCGCGGGCATGCGCCCGCCCCTGCCCTCATCCGACCGAGAAAGGCCCACCGCATGCGCGCACTCCCTGTCCCGAACACCGCTGGCACCCCTTCCAATGCCGGCAGCATGCGCCGCGCACTGCTCTGCGCGGCACTGGCCGCCGTACCCGCCACGGCCTTCGCCCAGGCACCAGCGTTCCCGGTAAAGCCGATCCGGCTGATCGCACCGTTCGCCCCCGGCGGCGCGCTCGATCTGGTTGCGCGCGTGGTGGGACAGGTTGTGACCGAGCAACTCGGGCAGACCGTCATCGTCGACAACCGCGCAGGCGCCGCCGGCGCGATCGGTTCCGAGCAGGTTGCCCGTGCGGCGCCCGATGGCTACACGCTGCTGCTCGGTGCCACGACCACCCACGGCATCAACCCGGTGCTGCAGAAACTCACCTACGATCCGATCAGGGATTTCACGCCCGTGTCGCTGGTGGCGACGATTCCCCACGTGCTGGTCGTCAATCCGTCGCTGCCGATCAACACGTTGCCCGAACTCGTCCGGTACGCACGTGCGAAGCCGGGCATGACCTACGGCTCGGCCGGCACCGGCTCGCCGCACCACCTGGCCGGCGAGATGCTCAAGCTCGCCACCGGAGTCGACATCACCCACGTGCCCTACAAGGGCTCGGCGCCGGCGATGAGCGACCTGATGGGTGGCCAGGTGCAGTTCATGTCGATCGAATACACCGCGGCGGCAACCCAGATCAAGGGCGGAAAGCTGCGTGCGATCGCCATCGCCACCGCGAAGCGGGTGCCGGGCATCGATCTGCCGACGGTGATCGAAAGCGGCGTGCCCGGCTTCGAAGTCACCGCCTGGTACGCGGTCTATGCGCCGGCCGGCACGCCGCGCACACCGGTGGATGCGCTTTCCCGGGCGATCGCCAAGGGCCTCGGGTCCGGCGAAGCGCGCGACAAACTGGCCTCTCTCAACGCGGTCACCATCGGCAGCACGCCGGAAGAGCTCTCGGTGCACATGCGAAACGAGCTCGCACGCTGGTCGAAGGTGATCAAGACCGCCGGCGTGAAGGCCGACTAGCAGGCCGCGTTAAAGTGCGGGTCATGCGCCCGCAGTCCGCGGCGTCGGTCGACCGGCACCACAACGAGTGCCTGCCGCCGCCGCAGCGGTCTGTCCCATCCAGCCATCCGGTTCCTACAGTCGAGTTCCTGCAATGAAGCCTCCCCGATTCGAATATGCCGCCCCGGCCACGCTGCCGGAGGCCCTTGCGCTGCTCTCCCACCCCGATGGCGATGCAAAGCCGATCGCCGGCGGCCAGAGCCTGATGCCGGTGCTGGCCTTCCGCCTGGCCTCGCCGCGACTGCTGGTCGACCTGCGCCTGCTGCAGGGCATGGACCGCATCGACATCGACGACAGCGGCGTGCGCATGGGTGCCCGGGTGCGCTGGCGCGACATCGAGCGCGATGCCCGCCTGAAAACCGCCCTGCCGCTGATGGCCGAAGCGATACACCATGTCGCGCACTACCAGATCCGCAACCGCGGCACCGTGGGCGGCAGCCTCGCCCATGCCGACCCGGCGGCGGAGCTGCCCGGCATCGCGGTCGCCTGCGATGCGACGATCGAGATCGCCAGCCAGCGCGGCAACCGCCGGGTGGCCGCGGCCGACTTCTTCGAGGGTGTCCTCGCCACGGTGCTGCTGCCCGATGAACTGATCACCGCGATCACCTTCCCTGCCTGGCCGGCTGGCCGTGCCAGTGCATTCGAGGAACTCGCGCGCCGTCATGGCGACTTCGCGATGGCCGGCACTGCCGTCTGGTTCGACCTCGACGCCTCGGGCTGCGCGCTGCATACGCATATCGCGGTGATCGGCGCATCCGACCGGCCGCGTCGGCTGGCTGCGGCCGAGGCGAAACTGGACGGCCAGGTGGTCGATGCGCGCTCGATCGGGGAGGCCGCATGCGCGGCCGCCGGGGCCTGCGATCCCGCGGACGACCTTCACGCCACGGCCGCCTATCGGCGCAACCTGGTCGGCGTGCTGGTCGAACGGGCCCTGTCGCGGGCGCTGGCCGGCGTGGCTGGCCCGGCAACTACAGCCAACCGCAACGGGGAAGCACACTGATGGACGCACGGATGGAAATCTCTTTCGAGGTCAATGGCAACACGGTCACCACGCAGGTCGAGCCACGGACCACCCTGTCGCTGTGCCTGCGCGACAACCTCAGGCTCACCGGCACCCATGTCGGCTGCGAACATGGCGTCTGCGGCGCCTGCACGGTGATCATCGACGGCGAGGCGGTACGCTCCTGCCTGACCCTGGCCGTCCAGGTCCAGGGTCGCTCGATCACGACCGTCGAAGGCCTCGCCCACGGTGACGCCCTGTCGCCGCTGCAGGCGGCATTCCGCCGGCACAACGCCCTGCAATGCGGTTTCTGCACCCCGGGCATGCTGACCACCGCCCATGCCCTGCTGACCGACGAGCCGCACGCGAGTGCCGACCGCATCCGTGAAGTGCTCTCCGGCAACCTCTGCCGCTGCACCGGCTATGTGCCGATCATCGAAGCGGTGCTCGATGCACGCGCCGCTTACGGTGGTCCGGCAGGCGAACATGAGCCCGACCATGCCTGCGCCGCGCCCGCTGGCGGAGCCGTCCGATGAATGCCCGCCTGACCGATATCCTGCCGGAGTCTGCAGCTGCAGCAGCCGACGGCCCGTACATCGGCCGTTCGGTGC
>JBILGF010000192.1:0-6434 GCA_044351195.1 Burkholderiales bacterium | reverse complement strand
TGCTGCTGGCACTCCTGGATTCCGCTGCGGTCGGCATCTACGCGGCCTTGCTGCAACTGGCCACGGCACCGGTCGCGCTGTTCGTCGCGATAACGAACCAACTGGTCGTCCCGATGATCTTCTCGCGCGCCGGCAAGGCCCGCAGCGGCGCGGAAACCAGGGGCGCGCAGCGCCTTGCGCGCCTGCTGCTCTGGTGGTACGTTGCCGCACTTTCGGGGGCGGTGCTGGCGGCTTACCTGCTCGCGCCATTGCTCGTGTCGCTGTTCACCAATGCAACCTTTGCGGCGGCGTCCGGACTTCTGTGGGTGCTGGTGCTCGGCGCGGCGCTGTTCGCGGTGGCCCAGGCAATGGTTCTGAGCGGGCTGGCAGCCGTCCGGCCAGCCATCTACATCGTGCCGAAGGTCGTCCACGCCGCAGGCCTGGTGCTGTGCGCATGGCTGCTGATACCCCGCTTCGGACTGCCCGGGCTGGCCTGGGCAACCGTAGCTGCGGCATGTCTGTACATTACCTCCGTCCACCTCACCAACCGCACGCTCTCGCAAGGGCGGACGGACACAAACAGCGTCGACACGCCCTGTTGAGCCTCCTGCCCCAGATCCTGCAATTCAACACGCACCGCCGGGACGCAATGGTCGCGCAATTCGCCGCCTCGCTGCCTGCGGGTACGCGCGTGCTGGACATCGGCGCCGGGCCATGCCGCTACCGGCCGCTATTCGCGCACTGCAGCTACCACGCGCAGGATTTCGCGCGCTACGAAGGCGACGGCTTCAAGTACGGCGAACTGGACTACGTTTGCGACATCACGTCCATTCCCGCGCCCGACAGCAGCTTCGATGCAATCCTGTCCACGGAGGTGCTCGAACATGTGCCCAGTCCGGAGTTGGCCGTGCGCGAGATGGGCCGGCTGCTTGCGCCCGGGGGCCGGCTGCTGCTGACCGCACCGCTGATGTCGGCGCTGCACATGATGCCCTACCACTACTATGGAGGATTCACGCCCAGCTGGTACCGCTACTGGCTGCCGCAGTCCGGGCTGGAGGTGACGCGATGCGAACCGAACCGGGGCTTCTTCAAGTCGTTCGGCCAGGAGTCGCTGCGGTTCCCGAACGTGCTGAGGCCAGCGGGGGGATTCGCCCGCATCGCCTACCTGCCGATCAAGATAGCCTTGATGCCGCTGTTCAGCGTAGCCATACCATTGCTGTGCCACCTGCTCGACCGCTTCGAAACGCCCGGCGAATACACCGTCGGCTATTTCGTCGAGGCCCGGCGCCTGTAGCGCCGACAGGTTCCGTGCCCTCCGCCTCCCTGGCCAGCTGGATCCGTACTTCGCCACGGGCCAAGCGCATTGCGCTTGCGCTGATGCGCAGTGTCGCCCCCTTCGGGCGCATCCGCCTCGAGGCGCTTCCTGCGCTGCTCCGTCTGCTGGCTGAACGCCGGCGCTACCAGGCGCTCGCCGGGCAGGCACCGCTGCTGGACCTCTATCCGTGCCTCTTCGACCGGACCGCCACCACCAGCTTCGACGCGCAGTACGTCTACCAAGCTGCATGGGCTGCACGAAGGATCCGGATCGACGGCGCCAGCAGGCATGTGGATGTCGGCAGCGACATCCGCTTCGTGAGCATGCTCACCGCGATCACCGACGTCGTGTTCGTCGATATTCGTCCCGCCCAGCTCGAGCTGCACGGATTCAGCTGCCTGCCCGGCTCACTGCTGTCCCTCCCGTTTGAAGATGCATCAGTACCATCGCTGTCGTGCCTGCACGTCATAGAGCACGTCGGATTGGGCCGCTACGGCGACCCCCTCGATCCGCTCGGTTCGGAGAAGGCCGGTCGTGAGATCGCACGCGTGCTGGCGCCCGGCGGTACCGCGTTCGTCTCCGCGCCCATCGGACGTCCGCGCGTCCAGTTCAACGGCCAGCGAGTGTTCTCCATCGCCGAGTTCGCCGGCCTGTTCCCCGGGCTGTCGGTGGCCGAACTTTCGATCGTCGATGCCACCGGACGGCTGCTGGAGAACGTTGCGCCTGACGCGGTCGACATCCGCGAGCATATGTCAGGGAATGATTTCGGGCTGGGCCTGTTCCGCCTTGCGAGAGGACCACATGCACCCTGACGACGATCCGCTCATCGAGCGTTACTGGCATGCCCTGGCGCGATTGCAGCAGCCAGCATGGCGAAAGCTCCTGGATCCGGGCTTCATGCGGTTCATGGAGCGGCGCGGGGCGCGCCGCGCGCCTGACCCGATCCGGCGACGCGTCCCCCTGTTCTTCGGTGCATCGATGGAAGTCGTGCTGCCGGAAGTGGTGTCCGAGCAGATCCACAGCTATGGACTGTTCGACGACGTCGTCACATGGCTAGCGCTTTGCGCGATAGAGCCTGACGATGTCGTGTACGACGTCGGCGCACACTTCGGCTATTTCAGCCTGTTGTTCGCAGCGCTTTCCCTGCCCTCCGGCCGGGTGTATTCGTTCGAGCCCACGCCGTCGACGTTTGAAGTGCTGGCCTCGAACGTCGCCCAGAACCCGCGCATCAAGGGGATCAATGCCGCGGCAGGCGCAGTGGCGGGCCGCCTACCAATCGCCGACTACGGCGTGAAGTACAGCGCCTGGAACACGCTCGATCAGACGGGCCGCCTGGGGCAGGATTCTGGCGGGATGTCTCCGGTGAAGATCGAGGTCGAGGTGGTCACGCTGGACGAGTTTGCAGCAGCGTCGGGCTGCCCACCCGCATTCATCAAGATCGATGCTGAAAACTTCGAACCGGAAGTGCTGCGCGGGGCAGAGCGCCTGCTCGCCACTTCCCGCCCGGCCCTGTTGCTCGAAGCGGGGTCGGCGCGTGCAGCCAAGCTCGCAGGCTCGCTGGTACGTTCGGGCTATCGGTCTTTTTCCACGCAGGCGGCGGGGACACTGCTGGAACTGAACGATGCGGCCGATGCCGCCCTGCATTACAAGGATGTCCTGTTCGCCGCGGGCGAACGCGCCGACCGGCTGTTGCAGCGCGCGCAGGCGTTTGCCCGTACTCGCGGCCATGGCCGGGCCAGAAACAGGGCCGCGCAGTGACGCCCGCGATGCTCGCCTACCTGTGCGATCCGACTGACAAGTCGGCACTGGTACTCGAGGATGAGGTGCGCGACCCCGACGGGAACATCCTGTCCGGCGTGCTGGTCTCCGGCTCCGGGCGCCGTTACCCGGTGGTCGATGGTGTCCCGCGCTTCGTTCCACGCGGCGACCAATCCCACACCGTCGACTCGTTCGGCGACGAATGGAACCATTTCAACTTCGCGCAGTTTCGCCAGAACTGGCTGGAACACACCGTGCGCAACACGTTCGGATCGACCGAGGCCTTTCGCGGCAAGGTGATGGTCGATGCCGGCGCGGGCAGCGGCGCGCAGTCGCGCTGGCTCCATGAGTACGGGGCGAGCCATGTGATCGCGCTCGAACTCTCGCACTCGGTTGACGACGTGATGAAGCGCAACCTGGCTGGGCTGCGGAATGTCGATATCGTCCAGTGCTCGATCGATGCGCCGCCCCTGCGCGACAGCTCGATATCGGGCATTGTGATGTGCCACAACGTGATCCAGCACACCCGGTCGGTCGAAGACACCGCGCACGCGCTGTGGCGCCTGGCCGCGCCCGGGGCGGAATTCGTGTTCAACTGCTATCCGAAGAACGACGCAGGCCTAGTGCGCCGCGCGCGCCTCGCGCTCTATGGCGCGATGCGCGCCTTCCTCGTGCCCCGTTCGTTCCGATTCCGGCTCGCCTATGCGAGGACGATGTCGGTACTTCGGTTCGTGCCCGTGCTTGGCCTGTTGCTCGAGAAGTCGATGCTGATGGTCCGGGGCGACGTGCCGCGCGGTCCCGGCTGGATCCGCCGCGCCTACCAGTCCGGGGCGTTGAACACGTTCGACTGCTATGGTTCGCACGCATACCAGCACCTGAAACCGGACGACGAGATCCGTGCACTGGTGCGATCGCTGCAGCCCGATCCGGCATGCGTATCCAACCTCGATCGCTATTTCGAACGCCCGCAGCCGATCGGCATCGCACTGCGACTGCGCCGCTGATGAGTCTGATCCGTGGCCTCGCCGCGCGCGCGAAGTCGGTTCTGCGTACGTTACCCGCCATTGCCGCGATCAACGCCGCCGTGCATGCCCGCGCGACGCTGGCCGAGTACCGGTCCGTCGTCGCCCACTACGAAGGCAAGGCCTCGCGGGCTGGCGCGCTGCCCAGGCTCGACATCGGCACGCGCCGTCCGCGCATCCTGTTCATCGGCACCGACGAATCCCAGGACCGGAGCGGCTTCATCCAGGCACTGGAGCGGGTGTCCGACCTCACGCTGTTCACCCGCGCAGACGGCACCTACGGCCACAACGACCCGCGCGAACCGGCGGTGCGACGGGCCGCGAACCGCGACCGGCTGCAGGAGATGCTCGCCACCATGGACGCCGCCGGCGGCCGGCCCGACATCGTCCTCGCACAGAGCTGGGCGACGCTGATCGACCCCACCGGCTTCGATGTCGCACGCCAGATGGGCGCGCTCGTGATCAACCTCTCGCTCGACGACCGCCACCAGTATTGCGGCCGGCGCGAGACGTTCGGCTGGTCAGGCACGCTGGGCCTGGTCGGGCACATCGACCTCGCACTGACCGCGGCACCGGAATGCGTGCGCTGGTATGAAGCCGAAGGCTGCGCCGCCCTGTATTTTCCCGAGGCGAGCGACCCGGACATCTTCCATCCGATGCCCGGCCTGCCGAAACTGCACGAGGTATCGTTCGTCGGTGGCAGCTACGGCATCCGGGAGCGCACGGTGGGCGCGCTGCGCCGTGCAGGGATCAAGGTCGCCGCCTTCGGCAGCGGCTGGGAAAGCGGCCGCATCGATAACGAAGCGATGATCCGGCTGTTCGTGCAGTCCAAGGTAGTCCTCGGCGTGGGCACCATCGGCCACTGCACCGATTTCTACGCGCTGAAGCTGCGCGACTTCGATGCGCCGATGTCCGGCAGCGCCTACCTGACCCACGACAATCCAGACCTCGCCGGCTTGTACGACATCGGCAGCGAGATCGCCACCTACCGCGATGCCGACGAATGCGTCGACCGCGCGCGCGCGCTGCTCGCCGACGACGATACGCGCGAGGATATGGCGCGGGCGGGCCGCACGCGCGCGCTTCGCGATCACACCTGGGACCGCCGCTTCGGCGAGCTGTTCCGGCTGCTCGGCGTCACCGCCTGAGATGTGCGCGATCCACGGCGCGGTCTCTTACCGGGGGCCCCTCGATCCAGTGCATCTCGCGCAGGTGCGTGACCGGCTGGCGCATCGCGGCCCTGACGATGCTGGCATGTGGCAGTCCGTGGACGGGCGGGTCGCACTCACCCATCGTCGGCTGTCGGTGATCGACCTCACGCCCGGCGGCCACCAGCCAATGCTCGATGAAGATGGCCGCCTGGCGATTGTCTTCAACGGAGAGATCTACAACTTCGAGGCGTTGCGCCAGGAGCTGTCAGCACTCGGCCATGCTTTCCGCAGCCGCAGCGACACCGAAGTGCTGCTCGCCGCCTGGCGCGCGTGGGGCGCCGGCTGCCTGCCGCGCCTGAACGGCATGTTCGCGTTCGCGATCCACGACCGTGGCGATGCGGCGACGCCGGCGCGGCTGTTCCTCGCGCGCGATCGCGTCGGCAAGAAGCCGCTCTACTACCGACACGACGGCGACGGCTTCGTCTTTGCTTCGGAGCTGAAGGCGCTGTCCGGCCCGCACGCCATCGACCTACGCGCACTGAACCACTACCTGGCGCTCGGCTATGTGCCGGGCGCTGGCTGCATCGCCAGCGGCGTGCACAAGCTGCCGCCCGCGCACTGCGCGATCCTCGAGATCGAAACCCGCCGCCTGGAGACCAGCCGCTACTGGGCGCTGCCGCCGCACCAGCCGATCACCGGGCTGACGGTGCAGGACGCCGCCGACCGCGCGCAGGCACTGCTCGAGGACAGCATCCGGCTGCGGCTGGTCAGCGATGTCCCCGTCGGCGTGCTGCTGTCCGGCGGGCTCGACTCGAGCCTGGTCACGGCGCTGGCGGCCCGCGGCGGCAGCGGCCGCATCCGGACCTTCACCTTCGCACAGCCCGGCTCACCGCTCGACGAGGCCGCACGGGCCCGCCTGATCGCACGCCACTTCGACACCGAGCACCATGAGCTGACGGTTGAGGCTCCCTCGCTTTCGCTGCTGAAGCGGATGGCCCCTCTGATCGACGAACCGCTGGCCGACTCCTCACTGATACCGGCCTGGCTGGTCTGCGGGCTCGCGCGCACCGAAGTCACGGTCGCGCTGGGGGGCGACGGCGGCGACGAACTGTTCGGCGGCTATGGCGACTATGCCCAGGCCCTGCGCGACGAGCGGCGCATCGGCTCCATCCCGAAGCCGCTGCTGCGCGCTATCGCAGGGATTGCCGC
>JBILGF010000400.1:0-3345 GCA_044351195.1 Burkholderiales bacterium | reverse complement strand
AACTGCGCGCCGGGAAGATCAGCCCGCAGGACTGGATCGACCTCGAGGCGGCGATGTCCCGCAGCCATGGCACCTGCAACACGATGGGCACCGCCTCGACCATGACCTCGATCGCCGAGGTGCTCGGCTTCTGCCTGCCCGGCGCCACCAGCATCCCGGCCGACGATGCCGCGCATCCGCGCATGGCAGCCGACTGCGGCGAGCGCATCGTCGGCATGGTCTGGGAAGACCTGAAGCCCTCGCGCATCCTCACCGCAGCCGCAGTCGGCAACGCCGCCGCCACCTACATGGCGCTCGGCGGCTCGACCAACTGCGCGGTGCACCTGATCGCGATGGCGCGCCGGGCGGGCATCCCGCTCACCCTCGACGACCTCGATGCGCGGGCGCGCGAGATCCGCGTGCTGGTCAACCTGATGCCGTCGGGCGACTACCTGATGGAAGATTTCCACCACGCGGGCGGCCTGCGTGCCCTGCTCTCGCGCATCGAAGCGCACCTCGACCTTTCCGCGCTGACCGTCACCGGCCGCACGCTGGGCGAGAACATCGCCGGCGCCCAGGTGACCGCCGGCAGCGAGGACATCATCCGTACCGCCGACCAGCCGATCAGCGACCACGGCGCGCTCGCGGTGCTCTACGGCAACCTTGCCCCCGATGGCGCGGTGATCAAGCCGGCGGCCGCCGACCCGGCGCTGATGCAGCATGCAGGCCCCGCCGTCGTGTTCGAGGACATGGTCGACATGATGAAGCGCATCGACGACCCGGCACTCGACGTGGACGAAAACTCGGTGCTGGTGCTCAAGAACGCCGGCCCGCTCGGCGGCCCGGGCTTCCCCGAGTGGGGCAACCTGCCGATACCGAAGAAGGTGCTGGCGAAAGGCGTGCGCGACATGGTGCGCATCTCGGACGCACGGATGAGCGGCACCCACTACGGCACCTGCGTGCTGCATGTCGCACCCGAGGCCTTCATCGGCGGCCCGCTTGCGCTGGTACGCGATGGCGACGTGATCGAACTCGATGTCGCCGGCCGCCGGCTCCACCTGCGGGTGCCCGACGAAGAACTCGAACGCCGGCGCGCCGCATGGACTGCGCCGCCGCCGCGCTTCGAGCGCGGCTACGGCAGGATGTTCTCCGCCCACGTCACCCAGGCGCCCGCAGGCTGCGACTTCGATTTCCTGCAGCAGCCCGGAACAATGCCAGAGCCCGACATCTACTGAACGACGGCGGCATCCCGATACGGCGCCCGGTTGCGGCCATACGATCGCCCCCGAACGCCCGGGCGGATCGCGTGGCCCACGATACAATCGCGCGTCCCCCAAGCCCGGGCAGCGACGCCCCGTCGCGCGTCCGGCATGCAATGGAAGCCTCCCGACCGATGATCCTCTTTCAGGACGTCATCACGCGTCTCAATGAATACTGGGCCAGGCAGGGTTGCCCGCTGCTGCAGCCGCTCGACATGGAAGTCGGCGCCGGCACATCGCACACGCATACGTTCCTGCGCGCGCTCGGGCCCGAGCCCTGGCGCGCCGCCTATGTGCAGCCCTCGCGCCGCCCGAAGGACGGCCGCTACGGCGAGAATCCGAACCGCATGCAGCACTACTACCAGTACCAGGTCGTGCTCAAGCCGGCGCCGGAAGACATCCTCGAGCTCTACCTCGGCTCGCTGGCCGCGATCGGGCTAGACCTGAAAGCCAACGACGTGCGGTTCGTCGAGGACGACTGGGAGAACCCCACGCTGGGCGCCTGGGGCCTGGGCTGGGAGGTCTGGCTCAACGGCATGGAAGTCACCCAGTTCACCTATTTCCAGCAGGTGGGCGGCATCGACTGCAAGCCGGTGACCGGCGAGATCACCTACGGCATCGAGCGGCTGTCGATGTACCTGCAGGGGGTCGAGAACGTGTTCGACCTCACCTGGACCACCTGGATGGAGAACGGCGTCGAGCGCAAGCTCACCTACGGCGACGTCTACCACCAGAACGAGGTCGAGCAGTCGACCTTCAATTTCGAGCGCTCGAACGTCGAACTGCTGCTCCACCTGTTCGGCCAGCACGAGTCCGAAGCGAAGAAGCTGATCGAGGGCGGCCTGGCACTGCCTGCCTACGACCAGGTGCTCAAGTGCGCGCACACGTTCAACCTGCTCGATGCGCGCGGCGCGATCTCGGTCACCGAGCGCGCGGCCTACATCGGCCGTATCCGCAACCTGGCACGCGCGGTCGCACAGGCCTACTACGAAAGTCGTGAGCGCCTCGGCTTCCCGATGCTGGCGGGAGCAGCCCGATGAGCGCGACACTGCTGGTCGAACTGTTCACCGAAGAACTGCCGCCGAAGGCGCTCAGGCGCCTGGGGGATGCCTTCTCGTCGGGCATGACTGCGGCGCTGTCGGCAGCCGGGCTGCTCGAGCCCGCGTCCGTCGCCACCGGCTACGCATCGCCGCGCCGGCTGGCGGTATCGATCACCCATGTGCTCGCGCGCGCGACCGACAAGCCATTTCGCCTGAAGCTGCTGCCGGTCGGCGTGGCCTTCGATGCCGCGGGGATGCCGACGCCGGCACTGCAGAAGAAGCTCGCCACGCTCGGACTGGCCGCCGATGCCTGGGCATCGCTCGAGCGTGCGCCTGACGGCAAGGCCGAAGCGCTGTTCCACAACGGCACGCAGGCCGGGGCATCCCTCGCCGAGGGGCTGCAGAAGGCCCTCGATGACACGCTGGCGAAACTGCCGATCCCGAAGCTGATGCGCTACCAGCGCCCCGACGGCACCGACGTGCAGTTCGTCCGGCCCGCACACCGCCTGCTCGCCCTGCACGGCGGTACCGTGGTGCCGGTGCGCGCCCTCGGGCTCGAAGCCGGATTCCACACCGTCGGCCACCGCCAGATGAGTTCCGGCACGATCTCGATCGCCACCGCCTTCGAGTATCCGCACCGGCTGATGGTGCTCGGCAAGGTGGTCGCATCCTTCACCGAGCGTCGGCAGCGCATCGAGGACGGCCTGCGCGCGAAGGCTGGCGCCGACACCCTGATCGCACCCGACGCACTGCTCGACGAAGTCACCGGGCTGGTCGAATGGCCGGTGGTGTACGAAGGCTGGTTCGACGAGGCCTTCCTCGATGTTCCCCAGGAATGCCTGATCCTGACCATGCAGCAGAACCAGAAGTACTTCGCGCTGGCCGATGCCTCGGGCCGGCTGCGTAACCGGTTCCTGCTGGTCAGCAACCTCGAGACGGTTGACCCGAAGGCCATCGTGTCGGGCAACGAGCGGGTGCTGCGCGCACGGCTGGCCGATGCGAAGTTCTTCTTCGACCAGGACCGCAGGACGCCGCTGGCCGATCGCGTGCAGCGGCTGGCCGGCGTC
>JBILGF010000424.1:0-3112 GCA_044351195.1 Burkholderiales bacterium | reverse complement strand
CTGGGCAGCCAGCTCGACCGGGTACAGCGCACCTGCAAGCTCGCCAACCAGCTGGCACGCCTGCTGTCTGCCTCGACATCCGGGCTGGTGGTCGATCCGGCGCTGGCCGAGCGCGCAGCCTGGCTGGCCAAGGCCGACCTGGTCACCGACATGGTCGGCGAGTTTCCCGAACTGCAGGGCGTGATCGGCGAGTACTACGCACGCCATGACGGCGAGGACGACGCGGTGGCCACCGCGATCGAACAGCACTACCACCCGCGTTTTGCCAACGACTCGCTGCCCAGGGCACCGCTGTCGCTGGTGGTGGCCCTGGCCGACAAGCTCGATACCCTGGTTGGCCTGTGGACCGCGGCTGGTGCGCCGACCGGCGACAAGGATCCGTTCGGCCTGCGTCGGCAGGCACTTGGCGTGCTGCGCATGCTCGCCGAGCATCCATTGCCACTGGACCTGCGCGAACTGATCGACCTGGCGATCGCCCAGTTCCCCCCTCAGGTGATGAAGGCGACCGTCGCCACCGACCTGTACCGGTTCTTCCTCGATCGGCTGTCCAACTACCTGCGCGATCGCGGTCATGAGCCGCGTGGCATCGATGCGGTGCTCGCCCTGGACCCTTCACGCATCGACCAGGTCACGGCCAGGCTCGATGCGGTGGCCGCGTTCGGACGACTGCCCGAGTCGGAGGCACTCGCCGCCGCGAACAAGCGGGTGCGCAACATCCTGCGCAAGGAAGGCACCGCCAGCGGCCGCGCAGATCCCTCCCTGATGACCGAAGCCGCCGAGCAGGCGCTGCATGCCGAACTGGCCACGCTCGAGCCCGAGGTGGTCGCCTGCACCGCTCGTGGCGACTACACCGGGGCACTGACCCGGCTCGCTTCCGTGCGTGCTGCGGTGGATCGCTTCTTCGACGAGGTGATGGTGATGACCGACGACGCGGCAGTGCGCGCCAACCGGATCGCACTGTTGCAATCGCTCGAGCGCTCGCTGAACCAGGTAGCCGACATTTCCCGGCTCGCCACTTGATCTCGCCGACATGAAGCTGGTGATCCTCGATCGCGATGGCGTGATCAACCAGGACAGCGACCAGTTCATCAAGTCGCCGGACGAATGGAAGCCGATCCCGGGCAGCCTGGAGGCGATCGCGCGCCTGAACCAGGCTGGATTCCAGGTGGTGGTGGCGACCAACCAGTCCGGCATCGGACGCGGGCTGCTCGACATGGCAACGCTCAACGCCATCCACGACAAGATGCATCGGCACCTGGCCCAGGCAGGCGGGCATGTCGCTGCGGTGTTCTACTGTCCCCATGCTGCAGACGCCGACTGTGGTTGCCGCAAGCCGCGTGCCGGCCTGTTCGAGGAGATCGGTCGCCGGTTCGGGCTGCCGCTTGCGGGCGTACCCGCGGTCGGGGACTCTCTGCGCGACCTGGAAGCGGCGAGGTCCGTGGGTGCGAGGCCGATGCTGGTGCTCACCGGCAAGGGGCAGCAGACCCGGCGCAACGGCGGGCTGCCGGAAGGCACCCCGATATTCGCCAACCTCGCCGACGCGGTCACGGCCATCCGCGAATGACCGTTACACGCGAGGGGGGCGGGGCCCGATGCTGAATCTTCTGCGCTCGAGCGCATTCGCGCTGTGCGCGGCGCTGATCACGCCACCCTATGCGCTCCTCGCGCTGGCGATCTTCTTCCTGCCGCCCATGATGCGCTACCGGATCATCTCGACCTGGTCGGTGGCTATCGTCTGGCTCGCCCGCATCATCTGCGGCGTACGCTGGAAGGTGACCGGGATGGAGCGCCTGCCCGCAGTCCCCTCGATCATCCTGTCCAAGCACCAGTCGGCCTGGGAGACACTGGCCTTCCAGGCGATCTTCCCGCCACAGGTATGGGTGCTGAAGCGTTCCCTGCTCTGGGTGCCCTTCGTCGGCTGGGGCATCGGCATGCTGTCACCGATCGCGATCGACCGCAGCCAGCGTGTCCGGGCGCTGAAGCAGATGCTCGAACAGGGGCGCGCGCGGCTCGCGCGCGGCTTCTGGGTGGTCGTGTTCCCCGAGGGCAGCCGGGTCGATCCCGGCACCCGCGGCACCTGGCAGATCGGCGGCGCATGGCTGGCCACGCATGCCGGCGCGCCAGTAGTGCCGATCGCCGTGAACTCGGGCGAGCTGTGGCCACGTAACGGGTTCATGAAGCACGCCGGCACGATCGAGGTGAAGATCCTCGAACCGATCGATCCATCCGGCATGAAAGCAGAGGCACTGAGCAGACTGGTCGAGCAGCGCGTCGAAGATGCGATGCTGCAATTGAACGGAAAGGCAAGAAGCCGTTGAGCAAGCCGTACCCCCCTGGCATGACCCCACGAAACCCTGCCGCAGCGAAGCTGCGGACACTGTCGGCCCACCGCACCCACCTCGACACGGACCAGATCGGCCTGATCGAACTCGATGGCCAGCCGGTCGAGTACGTGATCCGCCGCAGCCTGCGCCGCACGCGTGCGATGCTGAGCCTGTCCGAGCGCGGGCTGGTGCTCGCGGTACCGATGCGCATGTCGGCGCGGTCGATCGCGCTGTTCCTGCAGCACAGCCATCCGTGGCTGCTCAGGCACCTGCCGCGCTGGCGTGCCAACGGCCGCCCGCACGTCGAGCTCGCCATGCTGCAGCAGGTGCTGTGGCGTGGCACCTGCCTGCCGGTCGACGTCAGCCATGCCCCCGTGCCATCGGTCCGTGTACTGGACAGCCGCGTCGGCGTGGGCCTGCCCGATCCTCAGGATCCCGGAGCAGTGCGCCATGCGCTGCGCACCTGGGTCCAGACCCAGGCCCTACCCCATTTCGAAGACAGGGCGCGTCACTTCGCGCCGGCCGTGGGCGTCGACGTGCCATCGATCAAGCTCACCAACGCGCGCACGCTCTGGGGCAGTTGCACGCCGGCCGGGCTGGTCCGGCTGAACTGGCGGCTGATGCAGGGACCAGCGCACCTGGTCGACTACGTGGTGGTGCATGAGCTCGCACATCTGGTCGAGGCAAACCACTCCGCGCGTTTCTGGGCCGTGGTCGAGCGTGGCTACACGGAACATCGCGCTGCACGCCGCGAGCTCACCGAGTGGCAGCGGCGGCTGGCCGCGCTG
>JBILGF010000189.1:0-6537 GCA_044351195.1 Burkholderiales bacterium | reverse complement strand
GACCTGATCTACGGCCTGCCGCTGCAGACGGTGCATACCTTCGACCAGACCCTGTCCAGGGTGATCGAACTGGGGCCCGACCGCATCGCGCTCTACAACTACGCGCATCTGCCGCACCTGTTCAAGCCGCAGCGGCGCATCGCAGCGGCGGATCTGCCAGCCGCGGGCGAGCGTCTCGATATCCTGCAGCATGCTGTTCGCCGGTTCGGCGATGCCGGTTATCGATACATCGGAATGGATCACTTCGCCCGGCCCGACGACGCGCTGTCGGTGGCACAGGAGCAGGGTCGGCTGCGGCGCAACTTCATGGGCTACACCCCGCATGCCGATACCGACATCATCGGTGTCGGGGTGTCCGCGATCAGCAGTGTCGGCACGTCCTACAGCCAGAACGTGCACGAGGTGGACGCCTACTACGAGGCCCTGGAGCGGGGTGACCTGCCGGTCGTGCGCGGGATCGAACTGGACGCGGACGATCTGCTTCGACGCACGATCATCCAGGGCCTGACCTGCCACTTCCTGCTCTACGTGCCGTCGATCGAACAGGCCTATCTGATCGACTTCAGTACCTACTTCGCGCGCGAGCTCGAGGAACTGCGGGCGTTCGAGGTCGCAGGCCTGCTGACCCTCGTGCCGCGCGAGCGCCCGGAGTGGATCACGGTCAGCCCGCAGGGGCGATTCCTCGTGCGCAACCTGTGCATGGTGTTCGACCGCCACCTGCGCGACCGCCCGGTCGAGGGACGGTATTCGAAGACGGTCTGACCGGCGCGCCACCGCGCCACCGCGGCACTGCCGCGCAACGCCTCACTGCATGAACGGAGCCCCGCATGTTCAAGAAGATACTGCTGCCTCTGGACGGATCGAACCTGTCGGCCCGGGCGATCCGCCAGGGGGTCGCATTCGCACGCGAGGCGCAGGCTTCGCTGGTGGCGTTCCATGCCGCCCCTGCGTACCACGACGTGGTGTTCGAAGGGTTCGTGCCGCCCGACTACATGGCCCCGGACCGCCTGAAGGAAGCGACCGAGCGCCGTGCGCGGCGGGTGCTGGCGCCGGCGGAGAAGGCCTGCGCCCGGGCAGGCGTTGCGTGCGAGACGCGGCTCGTCGTGCACGACAGCCCCTACGAAGCGATCATCGCCGCGGCGAAGAAGCATCGCTGCGACCTGATCGTGATGGCCTCGCACGGCCGGCGCGGACTGAGCGGACTGCTGCTGGGAAGCGAGACCACCAAGGTGCTCACCCATGCGCGGCTGCCCGTACTCGTGCTGCGCTGATCCGGCCGTGGCCTTTTCCCGCGCAGGGTCAGTCGTGCACTTCGATGACCGCTCGAAGCGCCGCGAGGGCGAGGATCGCGACCTCGCGGCGGTCGATGCGGATCAGGCCCTCGTCGCTGAAGCGCGAGAACAGGCGGCTCACCGTCTCCAGGGTGAGGCCGAGGTAGCTTCCGATCTCCTCGCGCGTCATGCGCAGCCGGAAGCGCAGCGCCGAATAGCCGAGATTGGCAAAGCGCTGGGAAAGACCGATCAGGAACGCGCTCAGCCGCGCATCGGCCTTCATGCCGGCGAGCAGCAGCATCAGCCCCTGGTCGCGCATGATGTCGCGGCTCATGATCTTGTGAAAGTGGTGCTGCAACGCCGGTATTTCGCGCAGCAGTTCCTCCAGGCGCTCGAACGGCACGACGCAGACTTCGCTGTCCTCGAGTGCGATTGCTCCGAAGTTCTGACGATCGGTGCTGATCGCGTCGAGCCCGAGAATTTCCCCGGAGAGGTAGAAGCCGGTGATCTTCTGCGAGCCGTCTTCGGACAGATCGACCGTCTTGAACGCACCGGCGCGCACGGCGTACAGATTGCGGAACGGGTCGCCGATACGGTAGAGCGACGTGCCCCGCTTCGCGCTCTGGCGCATCGAGATGATGCTGTCGAGCCTGTCGATCTCGGTGCGCGACAGGCCGACCGGCAGGCACAGTTCCTGCAGGCTGCACGAACTGCAGGCGGCCTTGAGATGCGCCGGCGAGGAAACGATCGGGATGCTTGCGCTGATCGGTCGCGAGGAAGTCAAGGCGTGTTCACCTGTGCCAGTCTGAGGGAAGTCTGCCTGGGGTGGCAGCGGGCCGCCCGGTACAGGCAGAAAGAAGATAGTCGGCCATCTGACTTTGAATGCGGCCGGTCTGCGGTGCGGAAAAATCCTGTCCTGGCGCTTGCGGCAGCGCCCCTGGAGTCATTGGATGCTACATTTCCGGTCCCATGTGCCGATACCAGCGTGTCGGCAGGCCGCGCACGCCGGACTCCCGACCCGGAATTCCGCCATGGAACTGTACTCCCTGATCGAACTCGCCCGACATGAAACCATACCGCGTACATGTTGACGCTACGGCGTCGCGCAGGTACTTCTGACGTGATGGATACCGCGCCTGTGTCGTTTCGTCCAGACGCAGACCCCTGGTCGGTTGCGGAAAGCGGCTTTCCGGCGGCGGGCTCTGATGCCGAGCGGTTACGGTTCTGCCTCAATCATGCGGCGCTGGCACCATCCTGCTACAACAGCCAGCCGTGGCTGTTCCGTCCGTCAGGCGACGCGCTCGAATTGTCCGTGGACCCCGCCTGCCGTCTGCCGGTGGCTGATCCGGACGGGCGCGCGCTGGTGATCGCCTGTGGTGCCGCGCTGTTCAACCTGCGCTGCGCGTTGCGCTATTTCGGGTTGCAGACGGCGGTTACCCTGCTGCCTGGGCTGACGGACGAAGCGTCGCTGTCCACCCGCGAAGTCCCGCTGGCACGGGTGGAAATCGAAGGCGCGGTGGCCTGCACGCTCACCGAGCGTGTGCTTTTCCAGTCGATCCGCCGGCGGCGTACCTGGCTTGGCGCCTTCGATCCGGCCCCGATCTCGCAGAGCCTGATCGACGCCATGCAGGAACAGGCTCGCTCCGAAGGGGTCTGGCTCGGCATCATCGAAGACGGCGAGGGGAAGGCCGAGATTGCCAGGCTCGTGGCTCAGTCCGACCGGCTCCAGCTCACGCAGCGCAGGTTCCGCGTCGAACTGACCGAGTGGACCCAGCGCCGGGCGCGGCTGGTGCCGCCGATGCCCGCCGGAGCACTCCCGCTGGGTGCACATGGCGAGTTCGCGTTGCCGTTCGGCGCATTCCTGGACCCGGCGCTGTCCGGCTCAGGAGCAGTCGACCTGATCGAGTCGACGCCGCTGATCGGCGTGCTCGGAGCCGACGGCGATGCACCACCCGACTGGCTGCGGTCCGGGCAGGCGTTGCAGAAGACGGTGCTCTGGGCCCGGGCGGCCGGCGTCTGGGCGAGTTTCCTGAACCAGCCGATCGCACGTCCCGATTCGCGCATGGCGGTCGCCCAGCTGCTCGACCGCAACTATCCGATGCTGCTGGTCCGGTTCGGGCGTGTGCCGTCAGCGGTGCCCACGCGCGATCTGCTCACCGCGCGCCACGTCATCGGACGCTGACCACCCGCAGCCGGCACGCCGATGAACGGCGGGCAGCGACACCTGCGCCGGGGGTCGCTACACTCGTCACTCCGACCTGACTTCGACCTGGCACGTGGCAGACCTTCGTCCGGAACAACTCGAAGAGGCCTTCGCACTGTTCAGCCAGGCCTCGGCTGAACTGACCACCGCCTATCAGGCGCTGCAGGGCAGGGTAGAGCAGCTCGCGGGCGAACTGGCGGCAACCAACAGCGAGCTGCGGGTCCAGCTGGCGGCCAAGGACGCGCTCTCGCAGCGGCTCGCCGCGCTGCTGGCGGCATTGCCCGGCGGCGTGGTGGTGCTCGACGCAAGTCATGGGGTGACCGACACCAATCCGGCAGCCGGCCGGTTGCTCGGGCCGGTGCGTCCCGGACAGTCCTGGGACGACCTGGTCGCCCGCGTGCTGCGGCCGACCGCGGCACCGGACGAATTCGAGGTGACGCCGCCGGTGGCCGATGGGGGCGACACCCTTGCGCAGGCGCCGGACATCCGTCGGGTGCGCCTGTCGGTCAGCAGCCTGCCCGATGGCGGCTCGATCGCGCTGGTCAACGACATCACCATGGCCCATGCGCTCACCGGACAGCTGGAGCGGGCACGGCGGCTGTCGGCGATGGGCGAGATGGCGGCACGCCTGGCGCACAATCTGCGTACGCCGCTGGCCACCGCGCTGCTTTATGCCGGCAACCTCGGTCGTGCGACCATTCCCGAAGCCGAGCGCAACCGCTTCGCCGAGCGTACGGTGGACAGCCTGCGCCGGGTCGAGCGGATGATTCAGGATATGCTGCGCTTCGTGCGCGGCTATCAGGACGAGTTCGAACCGTTCGATGTCGGCGATCTGTTGCGTGAACTTGCCCAGGTAATCGAGCCGCAGATGTCCCGACGGGGTGTGAGCTTCGAGATTGATGACCGCAGCGGCGGCCTGCAGATCCAGGGCAACCGCAAGGCGGTGGCCGGAGCCTTGCTGAACCTGCTCGAGAACGCGTTGCACGCGACCGAAGCCGGCGGCCGGATCACCCTCGGTGCCGCAGCCTCCGGCCAGGCCATGCAACTCTGGGTCGAGGACGAAGGGTGCGGCATCGCCCCGGCCGTGATGGATCGCCTGTTCGAACCCTTCTTCACGACCCGCACCGACGGCACCGGGCTCGGGCTGGCAATCGTGCGCGGGGTGGCAACCGCTCATGGGGGCGAGGCGCTGGCGGAGAGCCGGCCCGGGAAGGGCGCGCGATTCACGCTGCGCCTGCCGGCCAGCGCGGCAGCGGTGGCGCGATGAAGCTGCTGCCGGTGCTGATCGCCGAGGACGATGCGGACCTGCGCGAAGCGCTGTGTGCGACCCTGCAGCTCAACGGCTACACCGTCATCGAGGCGATCGATGGCGAGACCGCGCTGCGTGCGCTGGCGCGCGAGCCGGTCGGCCTGCTGATCAGCGACGTGCAGATGAAGCCGATGGATGGCCATGCGCTGCTCGCCCGCGCACGCAGCGAGTACCCGGACGTACCGGTGATCCTGATGACGGCCTACGGGATGATCGACAAGGCGGTCTCCGCGATCCGCGCCGGGGCCGTCAACTACCTGACCAAGCCGTTCGAACCGGGTCGGCTGCTCGAAGAAGTCGCCTGCCACATGCGACCCGCGCCATCGGCGCCTGGCCGTGCGCGGCGCTCGGGCGTCGACGGTGTGGTGGCACGCGACCCGGCCACCCGGGCGGTGCTGGAACTTGCCCGCCGTGTCAGCACCACCGATGCCACCGTGCTGATCACTGGCGAGTCGGGCACCGGCAAGGAGGTCTTCGCACGGTTCATCCATCGTCATTCGAACCGTTCCGGCGCGCCGTTCGTGGCGATCAACTGTGCAGCGATTCCTGAAAACCTGCTCGAAGCGACGCTGTTCGGCTACGAAAAGGGGGCTTTCACCGGCGCCAGTCAGGCCACGGCCGGAAAGTTCGAGCAGGCGCAGGGCGGTACCCTGCTGCTCGACGAGATCTCCGAGATGCCGCTCACCCTGCAGGCCAAGCTGCTGCGTGTGCTGCAGGAGCGCGAGGTCGAGCGGGTCGGTGGCCGGCGCCCGGTACCGCTCGACATCCGGGTGCTCGCCACGTCCAACCGCGACATGGCTGCGGAGTCGCGCAGCGGGCGTTTCCGGGAAGACCTCTACTATCGGCTGAACGTGTTCCCGATCGAGTTGCCGCCGCTGCGCGATCGACCACTGGACATCCTGCCGCTGGCACTCGAGGTGATCGCCCGTTTTGCACCCGGACGCGACGTCGTGCTGTCGCCGGAGGCGGAGCGCTCGTTGACCGCCCACAGGTGGGCCGGTAACATCCGGGAACTGGAAAACGTCCTGCAGCGTGCGCTGATCCTCGCACCGGGCATGTCGATCGGCGCCAGCGATCTGCACCTGCCGGCGGCAGGTCCTGCCGCCAGCAGGCAGGGTTTGCCGTTAGCGGAGCTATCCGCCGCCGTCGGGCAAGTCGTGCCGCAGGATGGCGAGACGGTCAGGTCGGGCGGGCGGTCGTCACCGCCCGGGGCTGCAGAAGGGCTGGACATCAAGTCGCTGGAACGACGGCATATCCTGGACGCGCTGGCGCTGGCTGGCGGGTCGCGGCGCAAGGCAGCGGCGAGGCTGCAGATGAGCGAGCGGACATTGCGGTACAAGCTCGCGCAGTACCGGGCGGCAGGATTGCTCGAAGGCACGGCGCGGCATGAAGACGAGGACGAACCCGGCTAGGGCCTGAACGAGCCCGGGTCCGGGGTCGGGCGACTTCGCAGCGTGCGGCAGGCCGCGTGGCACGCACATTGCTGTATCTTACGGGTGTGACCTTTCCTGATACCACCGAGCCGGGTCGTCCGGCAGCGAACCTCCACCGATGAGCACTTCCGGTATCGATCAGATGTTGCGTGAATTGCGCTCCGCGGCGTCCCAGGCCGGGGCAGGCGTGCGCGACGGTGCCGATGCCGGCCCGGCAGGCGGTGCACCCGATTTCGCGGCCATGCTTCGCTCCTCGATCGACAGCGTCAACGCCGCGCAGCAGG
The DNA here is from genome assembly GCA_044351195.1 of Burkholderiales bacterium. Lineage (GTDB taxonomy): Bacteria > Pseudomonadota > Gammaproteobacteria > Burkholderiales > CAIKXV01 > CAIKXV01. The sequence continues at coordinate 37 of JBILGF010000189.1, read as the reverse complement.
ATGCACAGAAAGTGCAGCAGACGTTCGATGCAGATGC
>JBILGF010000188.1:0-6538 GCA_044351195.1 Burkholderiales bacterium | reverse complement strand
CGCTGTCCCTGCAACTGCTGCGCGCCAACGGGCTGGGTCCGGGGCAGGTGCGGCTGTCCGGGCTCACCGGCGCGGCCGCAGTCGATGCGCTGCGTGCCGGACGGGTAGATGCCGTGATGCTGATCGCGGCACCCGAGGCAGCTTACATATCGACCCTGCTGCGCGACCCTTCGCTGCGCCTGATGAGCTTCGTGCAGGCCGACGCCTACACCCGGAAATTCCTGTTCCTGTCCAGGGTCGTGCTGCCGCGCGGGTCGATCGACCTGGTGCGCGACCTGCCGCGCCAGGACATCGTGCTGGTCGCGCCGACCGCGCAACTGGTCGCGCATGCAGACCTGCATCCGACGCTGCAGACACTGCTGCTGCAGGCGGCTGCCGAGGTGCACGGTGGCCCCGGCCTGTTCCAGAACGCGGGCGAATTTCCGTCGGGCAGGCAACTGGATTTTCCGCTGAGCAGCGAAGCGGAACGTTTCCATCGGGGCGGCCTGCCGTTCCTGCAGCGTTTCCTGCCGCTGTGGCTCGCAATCCTGGTCGAACGGCTGTGGGTCATGTTACTGCCGCTGGTCGCGATAGCCATTCCACTGTCGCGCATCATCCCGCCGCTGTACAACTGGCGCATCCGGCGGCGCATCCTCGCGCTCTATGGCGAGTTGCGGTTGCTCGAGTACGACATCCGTTCCAGGTTCGACCCGGCGAAAGCGCTCGAGTACGCGCAGAAGATCGATGCACTCGAGGTCTCTGCATACACCCGGCCGGTTCCCCTGGGTTTCACCGACCAGGTGTACCTGCTGCGCCAGCACATCAACATCGCGCGCGAGACACTGCGGCAGATGCAGGCGGGCACGGCCGGGAGCCGCACCGACGGTACATGACGCAGGCGGTGGCAGCTGCCATCCCCGCAGCGTCGTGGTGCCGCTCGATCGGTCCTGCTGCGCGGCGACCTGGCTGCCGGCAAGCTCGCGCAGTGACCGAGACCACGCAGACCACGCAGACCACCCGGACCATCCGGTCCACGCAGAACATGGAGACTGCGATGAACGACATGAAGATACCAGCCGCCCTCGAGCAACCACTCATGCCGGCACAGGTGCGCACGATGTATCCCGGTGCGACATCCCGGACCTACCTCGACGTGGCAGGCCGCTGCCTGATCGGCACGCCGGTGCGCGAGGCGGTCGATCGCTACCTCGACATGCGCATGCTCGGCGGTGACAAGCAGGCCATGTTCGCGCTGGTCGAGCGTACCCGCGCGCGCTTCGCACGACTGGTCAATGCCGACCCCGACGAGATCGCCTTCACGAAGAACATCTCCGAAGGGCTGAACATGGTCGCCACCGCGATCGACTGGAAGCCGGGCGAGAACGTGGTCATCTGCGCCGACCTCGAGCATGCCAACAACGTGTACGTCTGGTTGAACCTCGCGCGCCGCTTCGGGATCGAGGTGCGCGCGATCCCGATGCACGGCGGCCGGTATCCGGTGGAGCAGATGGCTGCGGCCATCGATGCGAAGACCCGCCTCGTCACGGTATGTGCGGTAACTTTCGCGCCGGGCTTGCGCACCGATCTCGCACCGTTATCCGAGGCCTGTCGCCGCCACGACGCATTGTTCATGGTCGATGGCGCGCAGTCGGTGGGCATGGTCGACAGCGACGTCGAGCGCTTCGGGATCGACGCACTGGCGGTGTCGACCCAGAAGGGCCTGCTCGGGCTCTACGGCATGGGCTTCCTGTATGTGCGCCGGCGCTGGGCGGAACGCCTGTCGCCGATGTCGCTTGCGCGCTTCGGCGTCGACCTGGGCGAGAAGGGCGAAGCAGCCCTGGGCGACTTCGACTTCACGCTGATGCCCGGTGCGCGCCGCTTCGACCTGGGCAACTACAACTTCATCGGCGCTGCCGCCGCCGATGCCTCGCTGGACCTGATCCACCGGGTTGGCATCGCGCGGATAGAGGCGCACAACACGGCGCTGGCGGTGCAGCTTGCCGAGGGGCTTTCCGCGCTCGGCCTGCCACTGATCGGCGAGCCGCGCGGTGCCCACCGCAGCCAGATCGTGATGATCGGTGCGCTCGGCGACGGCCATGACGCGGCGGACGATGGCCGCATGCAGTCGCTGTACGAGCACCTGAACGCCAACGGGGTGACGCTCTCGGTACGGCGCGGCGCGCTGCGCTTCTCGATCCACGTCTACAACGACGGATCGGATATCGAGCGCGTGCTGGCGCTGTGTGGCGACTGGACGCGCAAGGCAGCCCATGCAACCGGGACACGGAACGCCGCGCCATGAGCCATGGCGTGATCGTGGTCGGAGAAGGCATCGCCGGTCTGTACGCGGCGCGCGATTGTGCGCGCGCGGGCCTGCGTACCGGCACCGTCGAGCCGCTGATGTTCGGCGGGCTGGTGACCAGCATCAACGAACTGATCGAGTGGCCCGGGGCGGGCAGCGACCTCGCTTCGGCCCTGATCACCGAGGCCGCGGATGCCGGCGCCGAGAGCCTGGGCGGCTGCGCCATCGGCCTCGAAGCCACCGGCCGGGGGCTGCTCCTGCACACCGATGCCGGTACGCACGAGGCGCGCTGCGTGATCGTCGCCTCGGGAGCGTCGCGCCGGCCGCTCGGTATCCCCGGCGAGGAAACCTATGCCGACCGTGGCCTGTCGCACTGTGCCGACTGCGATGGCCCGCTGGTGAAGGGTGCCGACGTGGTGGTGGTGGGCGGGGGCGACAGCGCCTTGCAGGAGGCCGCCGTGCTCGCGCACTATGCGCGTACCGTGCATGTCGTGCATCGGGGTACGGCGTTTCGCGCGCGGCCGGCAGTGCGTGCGGTATTCGACCGCGCATTCGCCGGGCGCGAGTCGGCACTGTCGATCCACTGGCAGTCGTCGGTGGTTTCCATCGAGGGCGCGGACGGCATCGATGCGGTCGTGATCGCCGGCCCGTCGGGCCACACGCGGATCGCGGCGCGGGCGGTGTATCCCTGCGTCGGGTTGCTGCCCAACAGCGGCTGGACCGGCCTTGCGACCGATGCCGATGGCGCGATCGTGACCGGCGCCGGCCTGGCCACGTCGATGCCCGGCGTGCATGCGATCGGTGCGGTGCGCGCCGGTCATGGCGGCAGGCTCGTGGATGCCGTGGCCGATGCGGCGCTTGCCGCACGCACCGTGAAGGAAGCACTGCAATGCTGAAGCTCTGGGGACGCCTGACCTCGAACCGCACGCAGAAGGTGCTGTGGACGCTGGCCGAGACCGGCATCGACTTCGAGTTCATCCTGGCCAGCGGCGTGATGGGGCCGGGTGGGCATGTGGCAAAAGGCAACGTGCCGTTCGGCGTGGTCGACACCCCGGAATACCGGGCGCGCAACCCGAACGGGCGTATCCCGACCCTCGACGACGACGGCTACGTGCTGTGGGAGTCCAACGCGATCTGTCGCTACCTGGTCATGCAATACGCACCCGAGGCGATGTACGGCAACGACGTACGTACCTTCGCATCGGCGACGCGCTGGCAGGATTTCGAGAACAACGAACTGCTGCCGCCGCAGCATGAACTGGTGATGGAACTGGTGCGGCTGCCGGTCGCGCAGCGCAACGCCGACAACCTCGCCACCGCGCGGGCGGCATTCAACCGGCGCCTGGAGATCGTCGAGGCCCAGCTCTCGCGCACCCGCTACATGGTCGGCGACCGGTTCACCTTCGGCGACATCCCGATCGGCATCCGGGTGCATCGCTGGGTGCTGCTCGAGGCGCAGCGGCCAGCATTCCCGAACATCGAACGCTGGTATGCGGAACTGGTCGAGCGTCCGGGGTTCCAGCGGTTCACCGCCGATCCGGCGAATCATGTCGAAGGCTGAGCGGCGGCCACGGGTGGCCCCGATGCGCCCCCCAGCGCACACGGTTGACGGCGCAGTAGGTAAACTCTGCACCTTGGCCAGGAGGATAAGATGAAAAATACCCAGAGCGCTGCATCCCGTCTCCCGCTGTTCGCGCTGGCTGCTGCCGCAGCGGTACTGCTGCCCGCAACGGCGATCGCCCAGGCGTGGCCGGCAAAGCCGGTGCGCGTGATCTTCCCCTACCCGCCGGGCGGCGGTACCGACGCGGTCGGCCGGATCGCCACCAATGCGCTGGCCGAGCAGATCGGCCAGCCGTTCGTCGTCGATACACGTCCCGGTGCCAGCGGGCAGATCGGTACCGAGGTCGCCAGCAAGGCGCCCGCTGACGGCTATACGCTGGTGCTCGGCAACGTCGCCCCGCTGGCGATCCTGCCCGCGTCCAACCCGAAGCTGCCCTACGCCCCGCTGCGCGACCTGGCACCGATCAGCCTGATCGCCACGTCCGACTACATCCTGACCGTGCACCCGTCATTGCCGGTGAAGAACCTGAAAGACCTGATCGCGCTGGCGAAGAAGCGCCCGGGCGAACTGAGCTTCGCCTCGAGCGGCTCGCTGGGCGGGCCGCACCTGTCGGGGGAACTGCTCAACCTGCTCGCCGGCATCAACGTGCTGCACGTGCCGTACAAGGGCAACGGGCCGGCGGTGGTCGCCGTGCTCTCGGGCGAGGCGACCATGCTCTACGGCACCGGCCCGGCGGTGGTGCCGTTCGCGCAGCAGGGCAGGATGCGCATCCTCGCCACCACCGGCCTGAAGCGCACCATCAAGGACGTGCCGTCGATCTCCGAGACGCTGAGCGACTTCCAGGTCACCCAGTGGTACGGCCTGCTTGCGCCAGCGGCCACGCCGCCCGAGATCATCGACCGGCTGTCGAAGGAAACCGCCCGCCTGGTGGCCGATCCCAAGAACGCCGCGGCGCTGGTCAAGCTCGGGGCAGATCCGACATCGAACAGCCCGACCGAGTTCCGCCGTTTCATCGAGGGCGAGATCGCGCGCTACACCAAGGTGGTCAAGGCAGCAAAACTTTCCGCGCAATGAACCCGGGGCAGGAACTCGATCCGTTCGAGTTCTTCTTCGACAAGCCCTGGAGCGATGGCCTGCCGGTGGTGACACCGACCCAGGCCCGCCTCGAATGGATGCTCGGCGGCACCTGCCGCGAGCCGGACGAAGTGATCGGGCCGGTGCCGCCGGCGATGAATGGCGCGACGGTGCGTGATGTCGCGCTGCATGCGGTGATGGCCGGCTGCCGGCCGGACTACCTGCCGGTGGTGCTCGGTGGCCTCGCGCTGATCCTGCAGGAGCCGTTCAACATGAACGGGGTGCAGGGCACGATGCATGGCGTGGCGCCGCTGATGATCGTCAACGGCCCGTATGCGGCGAAGATCGGCCTGCATGGGGGCAACGGCTGCCTGGGGCCGGGCTTTCGTGCGAACGCGACCATCGGGCGCGCGATCCGGCTGATCCTGCTCAACCTCGGTGGCGGCATCCCGGGGCTCGCCTCGGCGACGGTGCTGTCGACGCCGCAGCGCTACACCGCCTGCTGGACGGAGAATGCCGAACGCAGTCCGTGGGAGACGCTGGCGGTCGCGCGCGGCTACCGTGCCGATGAAGACGTCATTACCTGTGCGATGGTCGAGAGCCCGCGCCTGTGCTACGACGACGTGAGCCAGGAGCCGGAGCGGCTGCTGACCGGCATCGCAGACACCATGGCGGCGATGAGCAGCTGGAACATGCATGTGCGCTCGGACATGGTGGTGGTGATGGGGCCTGAGCAGGCGACGCTGTGCGATCGCGCCGGATGGCCCAGGGCGCGGGTGCACGCGTGGCTGCTGGCCCACGCCGGCATGAAGGTGGCCGAGATGCGCCGCGGCGGCAACTGGCGCGACGAGCGCGCACGCAAGATCGGCGTGGACCCTGCAGACGATGCCGCGTTCGTGCCCGTGCTCAAGGACCCGCGCGACCTGCACCTGATGGTCGCCGGCGGGTGGGGGCCGGTGAGCGCGGTGGCGCACGGCTGGGGCGGCGGCAGTCGGGCCGTGCATGGCACCTACCGTACCGAATGATCCGCCCGGAGCCTGTGCAGTGATCGACGAATTCGAGTTCTTCCTCGACAAGCCGTGGTCGGACGGGCTGCCCGTGGTCACGCCGACCGAGGCGCGCCTGGCGCCGTTCCAGGCGCTGGCCGGCGGTGATCCGGAGGCGCTGATCGGCCGCGTGCCGCCGGCGATGGAGCCGGTGACGGTGCGCATCGCGGCGATCCATGCGCTGATGGCGGGCTGCCGTCCGGAGTACCTGCCGGTGGTGCTCGGGGCGCTGCCGCTCATCCTGCGCGACGAGTTCAACCTGAACGGGGTGCAGGGCACGATGCATGGCGTCGCACCGCTGATGATCGTCAATGGCCCGCATGCGGCGGCCATCGGCCTGAACGGCAGCAACGGCTGCTTCGGGCCGGGCTTTCGCGCCAATGCGACCATCGGCCGTGCGATCCGCCTGATGCTGCTCAACCTCGGCGGTGGCATGGCCGGCATCGCCTCGGCAACCATCTTCGCCACGCCGATGCGCTACACCGCCTGCATCACCGAGAACACCGCGCGCAGCCCGTGGGACACCCTGGCCGTATCCAAGGGCTATGACGCTGCGCAGGATGTCATCACCTGCGC
>JBILGF010000305.1:0-4459 GCA_044351195.1 Burkholderiales bacterium | reverse complement strand
CGGGGCTACGATCCGGCGGTGTCGTGCGGGGCGATCTGCGCGTCGGGCACGCTCGGCCAGATCATCCCGCCCAGCCTGATCCTGATCCTGCTGTCCGACATCATGCAGTTGTCGGTGGGCACGCTGTTCGCCGCGGCGGTGATGCCCGGCATGCTGCTGGCGGCACTGTACTGCGTGTACATCGTGATCCTGGGCATGGTGAAGCCCGGGTCGATGCCGGCGGTGCCGCTGGCCGAGCGCCAGGCCCTGGCGCGGCGCGACCTGTGGATCCGCTTCTTCAAGGTGGTCGTGCCGCCACTGTTGCTGGTGCTGTCGGTGCTCGGTTCCATCATCGGCGGCATCGCCGCGCCGACCGAGGCCGCTTCGATGGGGGCGCTCGGTGCGATCCTGGTCACCGCCTCCGCAGGCCGGCTGACCCTGCCGATCCTGCGCGACGTGGCGCAGTCGACGATGCGCATCACCGCCATGGTGATGTTCATCCTGATCTGCGCCCAGGTGTTCGCGCTGGCGTTCCGCGGGCTGCACGGCGAGGAACTCATCAATCGGATGTTCGTATTCCTGCCGGGTGGTGTCGGCATGGACATCCTGTTCCTGATGGTGCTGATCTTCGTGCTCGGCTTCTTTCTCGAGTGGATCGAGATCAGCTACATCGCGGTGCCGTTGTTCCTGCCGGTGTTCCTGCAGCAGGGGGTGGACCCCGTATGGCTGGCGATGCTGATCTGCGTGAACCTGCAGACCTCGTTCCTCACGCCACCGTTCGGATGGGCGCTGTTTTTCCTGCGTGGGGTGGCCCCGCCCGAGGTGACCACGCGCCACCTGTACGTGGGCGTGGTGCCGTTCATCGGGCTGCAGGTGTTCGCGATCGGGCTGATCTACATGTACCCGCAGATCGCGTTGTGGCTGCCGAAGGCGATCGGCTGGCAGGCGCCCTCCCGGCCCATCGAAGGGCCGGGGTCAGGCCCCAGGGTCAGAAGCCTTTCGGCATCACGTTCCCGAACTTCTCGCGGATGCGCGCATCGAGCCCCGGGCTCGAGCGTGCGACCGCCGGGAAGGTGTCGCGCTTGATCCACGGCCGGCAGGCATCGATCACCATGCGCGAGTTGAGCACCGGCTCTTCCGCCGGATAGGACATCGGGTCGAGCCGCGTGCTCCAGCAGCCCTTCAGGATCTCGACGTCTTCGCGCGGGTCGACCCGGGTGCACATCGCCCACACCACTTCATCCATGTTGGCCGGGTTGATGTCGTCGTCGACCACGACCACGTAGCGGTTGCAGTAGGCCGCGGCATGCACCTGCCCGGCGACGAGGCCGACCTGCTTCGAGTGGCCGGGATACATCTGCTTCACCGCCACCGTCAGCCAGTAGCGACCGCCGCCCGCCTCGTGCGACCAGACGCCGGTGACGCCGGGGATGCCGGCGCCCTCGAGCTGGCGCCAGACCGCGCCGGCCCGGAAGTGGCCGCGGTAGTAGCTGTCGTCGTTCGGCGGTACCGCCGGCACCACGCCCAGCAGCACCGGGTCGTTGCGGTGGAGCATCGACTCGACCCGGATCACCGGCTGCGGCGACTTGCCGCTGCAGTAGTAGCCGGTCCACTCGCCGAGCGGACCCTCGTCGATCTTGTCCCCCGGCGACACGAAGCCTTCGTACGCGATCTCGGCGTGCGCCGGGATCGGCAGCCCGGTGATCGGGCCTTCGATCACCTGTACCGGTTCGCCGATCAGCGCACCGGCTGCCTCGTATTCATTCTTGCCGTAGGGGATCTCGAGACCGGCGACCATGAACAGCGCCGGATGCACGCCGACCACCACCGCGATCGGGCAGCGCTCGCCGCGCTGGAAGTACTTCTGCATCAGCAGGTCGCCGTGCTTGCCCTTCGAGCACATCACGGTCGCGATTGCCTTGTCGAACACCTGGCCCCGGTACGCGCCGTAGTTGATCCAGCCCGAGTCGGGGTCTTTCATGATGACCATGCAGCCGGTGCCGATGTACGGGCCGCCGTCGTCCTCGTGCCACTTGGGCGTCGGGATCTTCAGCAGGTCGATGTCCTTGCCGTACAGCACGTTCTCGAGCAGCTTGCCGGTCTTCACCACCTCGGGCTTGTGCGTGTTCGCGCCACCGATGTAGTTGCGCCAGTAGCGCACGAGGTCCATCTCGGTGGCATCGTCGGGCAGGCCGAGCGTCATCGCGATGCGGCGCACCGAGGTGAGCACGTTGGCGAGCACGCGGTAGCCGCGCGGATAGCCGGGCACGTCGTCGAACAGCAGTGCCTGGCGGCCCATCTTGCGCTGGTAGATGTCGACGATGCCGCCGATCTCTTCCATCCGCTCGGCGCCGCTCACATGCTGGAGTTCGCCCGCGGCTTCCATCCGAGCGAGCCAGCTCCGGAGGTCCTGATTTTCCATCGACATCTCTCCTGGTCGGTACAGTTCCGGCATCTGCCGGTTCGAGCCCTCGGCAACAGGGCCGAGCATAGCGCCGGCCGGTACGCCGCGGCACATTGCGATGCCCGGGTTCTTCTGTTACTTTTCTGAGAACGGTATCAGAAATTAGACGCCTGTCCGATCCGCGTGCAATGCGCGTGCGATGCGCGTGCGATACGCGTGTGATACCTGGTGCGATACCTGTCCTGCAGACTCCGGAGCGCGAGATGACCAAGTCCACCCTCGATGAAACCGTCAGCTATCGCGGGTTGCGCGAATGGCTCGAGCACAGCGAAGGTTTCGGCGAACTGCTGAAGATCGACGGTGCACACTGGGACACCGAGATGGGTGCGATCACCCACATGATGACCGAGAAGAGCCGTGGCCAGGCGCCGGCCATCCTGTTCGACAACATTCCCGGCTATCCGGCCGGTTTCCGCACCCTGTACGGGCAGTTCTCGTCGATCAAGCGGGTGGCACTGACCCTCGGCCTGCCGCTCGAACACGCGCGCAAGGTCGACATCGTCAAGGCCTACCACGAGCGCATCCGCACGCTCAAGCCGCTGCCGCCGAAGATCGTCGAGACCGGCCCGATCCTCGAGAACGTGATCACGGGCGATGCCTGTGACGTGCTGATGTTCCCGGTGCCGCGCCACCACGAGGCGGACAAGGCGCGCTTCATCGGCACCGCCGACGGCGTGATCACGCTCGACCCGGACGAGGGCTGGTACAACGTCGGTGCCTACCGCAGCCAGGTGTACGACGGCAAGACCATCGGCTGCCAGATCACCGAGGGCAAGCACGGCCGCATCCATCGCGACAAGTACTTCGAGCGCGGTGAGCCGATGAAGGTCGTGATCCTCTGCGGCCAGGATCCCCTGCTGTTCATGCTGTCGGCCAGCCCGCTGCCCGATGGCATCAGCGAGATCGACTTCATGGGTGGGCTGCGCGGCGAGCCGGTCGAGTGCGTGCGCGGGCCGTTCACCGGCTTCCCGATCCCGGCCGATTGCGAGATCGCGATCGAGGGCGAGATGGTCCCCGGCCAGGTGCTGCCGGAAGGCCCCTTCGGCGAGTGGATGGGCTATTACTCCGACGACTCGGTGCCGCGTCCCTACGTGAACGTGAAGACCATCCTGCACCGGAACAACCCGATCCTGTGCTGCGCGCCGCAGCACAAGCCAGTCGACGAGACCGGCCTGCTCAAGGGCATCGCGGGTGCGGCCGAGGTCTGGCGTGCGCTCGACGCGTGCGGTATCCCCGACGTGCTTGGCGTGTGGAACCACGAGGCCGGCCCGGCGACGCGGTTCACGGTGGTGCAGATCATCCAGCGCTACCCCGGCCATTCGCGCAACGCGCTGCACATCGCCGCCAACTGCCAGGGCGGTGCCTATGCCGGCAAGTGGACGGTGGTGGTCGACGAGGACATCGACGCCGGCGACCTCGACCAGGTGCTGTGGGCGATGAGCACCCGCTTCGATCCGATGACCGACATCGACCTGATCCAGAAGGCGTGGGCGTCCAAGCGTGATCCGCTGTGGCTGCCGGGCAACTTCAACAACCGCATCCTGGTCGATGCGTGCATCCCGTACGACATGAAGCTGAAGAAGACCTTCCCGTCGGTGGTCGACGTCAGCGCCGAACTGCGGGCGAAGATCAAGGCGAAGTGGATCGACCTGAAGTTCCCGGGGTTCTGATCCCCGGGGCCGCGAACCTCGGCCTGCCCGGCCGATTCCATCGGGAGGGTTCTATCGTGCGTACGTGCTTGTCGTCGATGTGGTCGCTTCTTGTTTCGGTTCCTGCCGTGTTCGCGGCAACCCAGGCGCCGCTCGTGCATGCGCAACCGGCGGCCGCGGCCGCGGGCAACTGGCCGTCGCGCACCGTGCGCATCGTGGTGCCGTTCGGGCCGGGTGGCAGCGCCGACCTGGTGGCACGCCTGCTCGGCCAGCGCATGACCGAATCCCTCGGCCAGCCGGTGATCGTCGAGAACCGGCCCGGTGCCGGGGCGATGCTCGGCAACGAACTGGTCGCGAAATCGGCGCC
>JBILGF010000187.1:0-6557 GCA_044351195.1 Burkholderiales bacterium | reverse complement strand
GCGTGAGATAGAGGATCGAGTAGCGGAACGTGCGCCGCGCGAGCCAGTCGCTGTAGTTCGTGTACAGCCGCCATGCATACCAGAGGAACACGCCGCCGAGGATCACCGCCGACACCAGGTAAAGCCAGCCGCTCATGCGGATGGCGAACGGCAGCAGCGAACAGGCAAACAGGATGACCGTATAGAGAAGCACCGACAACTGGGTGAATCGGTCTCCGTGAGTGACCGGCAGCATCGGAATGCCGGCCTTCGCGTACTCGTGCTTGCGGTAGAGCGCGAGCGCCCAGAAGTGCGGCGGCGTCCACGCGAAGATGATCAGGAACAGCACCAGCGCCGCCGGGGAAACCTCACCGGTGATCGCGGCCCATCCGAGCACCGGCGGCATCGCCCCCGACGCCCCGCCGATCACGATGTTCTGGGGCGTCAGCGGCTTGAGGACCACGGTGTAGATGATCGCGTAGCCGACGAAGGTGGCCAGAGTGAGCCACATGGTCAGCGTGTTCACCAGGTTGTGCAGCACCAGCAGGCCGACGCCGCCGACCACGCCGGCGAACACCAGCGTTTGCAGGGAATTGACGTTGCCGCTGGGCAGCGGACGGCCACGCGTGCGTGCCATCACCGCGTCGATCTTCTGTTCGATCAGGCAGTTCACCGCAGCCGCCGCGCCTGCCACCAGCGCGATGCCGATGGTCGCGAACACCACTGGCGACAATGGCGGCAGGGTGCCGGGTGCCGTCGCGAGGAACATGCCGATCACCGCCGTGAAGACGATCAGCGACACCACGCGCGGCTTGGTCAGTTCGTAGAACTGGCGCAGGGTGCCACCGGTCAGGGCGAGGGTCTGGGACATCTTTCGGGTCTCGTCTGCATCGGCGACAGCAGGTGGCCGGCCGGAGCGGCCCGGGATCGGGCCAGTAAGGGGTGCCGGTGGTGCCGGTCAGGCGTGTGCTGCACCGGCGGATCTGCTGGCGCTGATGCCCCCCGCTGCGGTTGATCCGGCACCGATACCGGCACGGACGGGGCGCGTCACCATGAATTTTAGCATCACCACGGAACAAAGCAGCAGGGCTGCACCGAAGTTGTGAAGCGTCGCCAGCCACAGAGGCAGAAGCCACACGACGTTCAGAATGCCGATGACGACCTGCGCCACGAGCAGCACGAGCATCGCCGCGGCGGCGAGGGTCACGCCGGGGATGCGCAGGGCCACCAGGCCCAGGACTCCGAGGTAGGCGGTGATGACCAGCGCACCGACCCGGTGGGTCCACTGGATCGCATTCAGCGATTCATGCGACAGGGGCGTGCCATCGGGCGCCTCACCCAGTTCGCGCAGGACGTGGAAGCCGTGCTGGAAATCCATCGACGGCAGGAACGTGCCATGGCAGGTCGGGAAGTCGAGGCAGGTCAGGGCCGCGTAGTTCGTGCTCACCCAGCCACCCAGGGCGATCTGCACGACCAGCAGTGCGATGCCGATCACCGTCCAGCTGGCAAGCCGGGCAGCGCGGTCGAGCGCGACGCCGCTGCGGTCGATGAACTCGCCGATGGCCATCCGGAACAGCACGGACAGGATCAGCATGCCACCGAGCAGGTGCAGCGTGACCACGCCGGGCTTGAGCAGCAGGGTGACGGTGAACTTGCCGAGCAGCGCCTGAACCAGCAGCAGCAGCAACAGCCCGGTGCCAAGCCAGTGCGCATCGCTGCCGGGCAGGCGCACCGCCGAGGCTGCCTGGCGCAGGCGGTTGCGCCAGGCGATCGCCGCGATGCCGAGGATGAGCAGCCCGAGCGACCCCGCAAGATAGCGATGGATCATCTCGACCCAGCCCTTGAACGGATCGATCTCGGCACCGGGGAAGCGTTCGCCAGCGCGCGCGATCTCGGCGACCGAGTCGGGTGCAGTCAGCTGCCCGAAACAGCCCGGCCAGTCGGGACAGCCCAGGCCCGAGTCGGTCAGCCGGGTGTAGGCCCCGACAACGACGACGATGAGCGTGAGCAATGGCGCAATCAGCAGCAGTTTCCTGTACATCATCCGATCCTCGAGTATTTCAACAGTCGGGTCATGTCCTTGCGGATGCGCGTGGCATCGGCATCGGGCGGATAGCGCATCATCAGGTTGCCGAGCGGATCGACCAGCCATATGTGGTCGCGCAGTCGTCCGTCTTTCGGCAGCGGCAGTGCGGCGAGCAGCGACGGATCGGGCTGGCGCACGACCCGGGTACCCGCATAGGGTTCATGCAGGCGCGGCGAGGGCTCTGCCCTGTCGTCCACCAGCCACACCCGCTCCACCCGCTCCATTTCCTTGCCCTGCATCGTGCGCAGTTGCCGCAGCTGCCAGAGCTTGTGCTCGCAGCGCGCGTCGCACTCGGCGCCGTCAGCCATCACGAGGAACCACTTTCCACGCAGCGTCGGTGCGGCGAGCGGTGCCGGTACCCTTCCGGGCAGCGGCGCACCGGCGGGCAGGGGCGCGCCACCGGCAGTGCCTGCAACCGGCACCGGGCCCACGGTCGTCGTCGATGGTCCCAGCGGCTCGAGTGCCACTGCCGGCAGCGCCACCGGCTCTACCAGTTCCCCATAGTTGCTGTACTCGCTGGGTTGCCACAGGAACCAGAGGGCATAGGGGCCGAGTGCGGGCGTTGCACAGACCAGCACCAGGATGATCAGCGGCACCTTGCGCCGCAGTCCGGGGAACATGCTCATTGTGTGCTCCGATCGAGGGGCCGTTCCGCGCCAGCAACGCCGTGGCGGAAGCTGAGCAGCAACCAGACGATGAAACCGATGGCGGCGAAGCTGAACCACTGCAGGGCATAGCCGCGGTGCTTGTCGATACCGGCATCGGGCCTTGGCCAGTCGCGGGCAAGGACGTCGCCCGGCCCCGCCCCGGCTGCGTCACCCTCGATCGGCACCGACTGCAGCATCGCCACCGGCAGCAGATCGATTGCCCAGCGTTCCTGCGCGCGTGCGAGGGTCCAGTTCTGCCAGCGCGACGCATCGTCGGTTCCCGAACGCAGCTCCATGAAGCGCTCGCTGGGCAAGAAGGCGAAGCCCTGCACGCGCACTTCACCGGCAGGGGTATCGACCCGGGGCAGCTGCTCGCGCTGGCGCGGCGCGGCGATCCAGCCCCGGTTGACCAGCAGTACACGGTCGCTGCCGGACAGCCGCATCGGCGTGAGGACTTCGTACCCCGGCACGCCATCGCGCAGCCGGTTGTCGAGGAATACGACCCGCGACGGATCGAAACGCCCCCTGGCCTCGACCGGGTGCCAGGCAAGGCGTGCCGGATCGCCCTCGACGCCCGCCTGCAGCGATAGCGGCGGTACCTCGGCGGCGGCCTCGATCTGCTGCTGAAGTCCGGTCTTGTACGCGGCACGGTCGAGCTGCCAGCGCGCCGCAGACAGCGTGAGCGCGAGCACCGCGACCAGCACCAGCGTGGGCACCCATTCGGGACGGAACCGGCGCGCAACCGCCGCCGGTGGCGGGTGCCCGGAGCCCGCCGCGTTCGGGCAGTCATCGCGCTGCGGGCCCGAAACAGGCACGGCCGGCGATGGCACCGCAGCCGATTCGGCTAGACTGCCTGACCCATTTCCGGATGTTGACATGAAGATCCTGATCGTCGGCTTTCTGGTGCTGATCATTGCGAGCCTCGGATCAGCGCTGTTCTATCTGTTCAATGACAAGGGCAACTCGACCCGCACGGTGCGTGCACTCACGCTGCGCGTCGGATTGTCGGTGCTTCTCTTCGGTCTGCTGATGCTCGCGCATTTCAGCGGCCTGATCACGCTTCGCGGCTCTGCCCCGTGAGATTTCTCATGCGGCAGTAGCAGCCGACCGGAACGCAGTGAATGCACCGGGCGTCACACTGACACGCCGGTGACCACACCCCGACGCGGTACGTCGGCATGTTCCGGCGCCGTTGCCCGGCGCGACGGGCGCTTCGACGCAAGCCCCGGGGGCACCACTGCCGTGGTGCTGCGGGCAGTGGCCCGGGAAACCGTGGTTGCCCGCCCCCACCCGGCGCGCGGGCGCTGCCTTCGGGCAGGCTAGAGCGCGTAGACGACCACGAACAGCAGCAGCCAGACGACGTCCACGAAGTGCCAGTACCAGGCGACGCCCTCGAAACCGAAATGGTTCTCCGGCGTGAAGTGCCCCTTCGCGCAGCGCACGGTGATCACGATCAGCATGATGGTGCCGATCGTCACGTGGAAGCCGTGGAACCCGGTCAGCATGAAGAAGGTCGCGCCATACGCGCCCATGTCGAGCTGCAGGTTCAGGTCGCGCCATGCGTGCACGTACTCGTATCCCTGCACGAACAGGAACACGGTGCCGAGCGCGATGGTGGCGATCATCCAGCGCAGCAGCGCAGGCCGGTTGTTGCCGATCAGGGCCCAGTGGGCGAGCGTGATCGTCACGCCGGAGAGCAGCAGCAGCATCGTGTTGATGGCGGGCAGGCCGAACGCCGGGATGGTCTCGAACGACTCGCTGATGCCGGGGCCGGCGAGCGGCCAGCCCGCCGTGAACTCGGGCCAGAGCAGCCGGTTGTCCAGGCCGCCGAGATCGGGCACCGAGATCACGCGCATGTAGAACAGGGCGCCGAAGAATGCAGCGAAGAACATCACCTCGGAGAAGATGAACCAGCTCATCGACCAGCGGAACGAGACATCGACGCGCTTGTTGTACAGGCCGCCTTCGCTCTCCCGGATCACCTGGCCGAACCAGCCGAACATCATGTAGAACAGGACGCACAGGCCGCCGATCAGCAGGAACTTGCCCCAGCCGATGTCGTTCATCCAGAGGGTCGACCCCAGTGCCATGAAAAACAGCGCGAACGACCCGAAGATCGGCCAGGTCGAAGGTTGCGGGACGAAGTAGTGGGGGGCGGTGCTGCTGGGCGCGGTGGCCGACTGGCTCATGGACGACTCCGTTGGACCTTGACGGTCTCTACTGGATCTTCGATTGCGGCGCCGCCACCGACGCCGGGGCGGCTGCCGTGGCGAGCGGTGCACCCGCCTGCGCGCGACCGGCGACCTCGAAGAAGGTGAACGACAGGGTAATGGTATTCACGTCGGCAGGCAGCCCTGGATCGACGACGAACGCGATCGGCATCTGCCGCGTCTCGCCCGCTGCCATTTCCTGCTTGTCGAAACAGAAGCATTCGATCTTGCGGAAGAACTGGCCGGCAAGCATCGGACCATAGCTCGGAATGGCCTGCCCGGTCAGGGCATGCCCTGCGACATTGGTGACTTCGTAAACCACCGTGGCGATCTCGCCGGGGTGCACCCGGACGCTGGTCTCCAGCGGCCTGAATTGCCACGGCAGGTTGCTGCGCAGGTTGGCATCGAACTCGACCGTGACGCTGCGGCTGGTGTCGACCTGGGTATTGGCCGGCTTGTGGTCGTCACGCTTGACGATCCGGTTGATGCCGGTCACCTCGCACAGCTTTTCGTAGAACGGCACCAGCGCGAAGCCGAAACCGAACATCAGCACGGTGACCACCAGCAGCTTGCGCAGCGTGACGCGGTTGTCTGCGCTGGTCTCGACGGCCAGCCCCCCCTGCGCCGAGGGCCGTGCGGGCGCAGATGCTTCCCGATCGTCGATCATCAGCCGGCCATCCTTGCCACCTGGTAGATATAGAAGGAGAACACCATCGCAGCCGCGGCCGCCAGCACCAGCGCCATGCGCACCGACCGGCGGCGCTGGGTGCGCTGTCGTTCGGCAGCTGATGAATCGATCGCGCTCATGGCGTGGCGGGCTTCGGTCGGTCGCGGCATGCGCTCAGCGCACTACCGGCGGGGTCTCGAAGGTGTGGTAGGGCGCCGGGGAAGGTACGGTCCACTCCAGGCCCTGCGCGCCTTCCCAGGGCTTGTCGGCTGCCTTCTGGCCACCGCGGATGCACGACACCACGATGTACAGGAACAGCAGCTGGGTGAAGCCGAAGCCGAACGCGCCGATAGTCGAGATCATGTTGAAGTCGGTGAACTGCAGCGCATAGTCGGGCACCCGGCGCGGCATGCCCGCCAAGCCGAGGAAGTGCTGCACGAAGAAGGTGATGTTGAAGAAGATCACCGACAGCCAGAAGTGCGTCTTGCCCAGCGTCTCGTTGTACATGTGGCCGGTCCACTTGGGCAGCCAGTAGTACACGCCGGCGAACAGGGCGAACAGCGAACCGGCGACCAGCACGTAGTGGAAATGCGCGACCACGAAGTAGGTGTCGTGCAGCTGGATGTCGATCGGGGTGATCGCCAGGATCAGCCCGGTGAAGCCGCCCATGGTGAACACGAAGATGAAGCCGCAGGCGAACAGCATCGGGGTCTCGAAGGTCATCGAACCCTTCCACATGGTCGCCACCCAGTTGAACACCTTGACCCCGGTGGGCACCGCGATCAGCATCGTCGCGTACATGAAGAACAGTTGCGCGGTCGCGGGCATGCCGACCGTGAACATGTGATGGGCCCAGACGATGAACGACAGGATCGCGATCGACGAGGTGGCGTACACCATCGACGTGTAGCCGAACAGCGGCTTGCGCGCGAACGCCGGGATGATTTCGGACACGATGCCGAACGCCG